>JANOGZ010000063.1:0-3080 GCA_031406255.1 Pyrinomonadaceae bacterium
GAGCCACACGGCGTCGCTCCTCGCGGATGGAAACATCCTGATCGTCGGCGGCGAGAACGCATCCGGCGCGGTGAGCGACTCGGAGATTTTCAATCCAACAACACGGGTCTTCTCACTCGCGGCGCGGCTGCGTATCGCGCGTGCGAAACACACCGCGACGGCGCTGGCCGATGGTCGCGTGCTCGTCACGGGCGGTCGCAATCAGGATGGCAGCCTCGCTTCGACGGAGATTTATAATCCTTCGAGCGGTTCTTTTGTGGATGGCCCCGCCCTCAATCGCGCGCGTGCCGGCCACAGCGCGACCGCGCTGGCCGACGGCCAGATTTTGGTCACCGGCGGCGACGCTGAAGGCAGCGCCGAGATTTTCGACGGCAGCGGTTTCACCCTCATTGATGCGCGCATGGTCAAGCCACGCGCTGACCACTCGGCCATTCGCCTGAAGGACGGGAACATTATTATCGTCGGCGGGTCGTCGGCCGCCGACGGCAGTAATCTTCTCTCTGGAGAGATATTCGACGCGAAGACGATGAGCTTTTCGCTAACCGGCAACTTGATGTCATTCGCTCGCCGATACCCCGTGCTGCGTGAATTGCCCGACCGCAAGGTTCAGGTCATCGGTGGCAATCACGAGAAGACGATGGAAATCCTCGTTCCAGGTGGTGTTTCCTACTTCACCGCCAAAGCACACCTGATTCCCAACCCGAATCCACTTTCAGACATGTTACGTACCCCGACACGCGCGGCCCTTTTCTATAAAGGGAGCACGGAACCGGAAGCTCCTGCCGGACTGCTCGACCGGGAGGATCATTCGATCACTGAGATTCCCGGCTCAAATCCGGCATTTGGTGCCGGCGGTGTTGATAGCTACGGACAATTCCTGAAATCAGCGTCTCTTTTGAACAGCTCTCCATCGACCGTGACGACGGATAAAGTCGAGTATATACCCGGAGAAAGAGTGACCATTACCGGCACGGGCTGGCAGCCGGGAGAAACAGTTTCGATCGCACTTAATCAAGATCTCAAGTCCAGAGCCCAATTGACCCTGACTTCAGTTGCCGACGCGAGCGGCAATTTCACCAACACAGACATTCTGCTGGATAAGCAGGATGAGGAAGTGGCGTTCATACTGACGGTGAAAGGTCTGTCATCTGCATTTACGGCGCAGACGACATTCCTGGACGCCAAGCTCAAAACAAGAATCAGCGTCGCATCCGTCTTCAGAATCTATGGTGTGACGACCGTATCTTTGCGGGCGGCTCTGAATGAGGAGAACAAAACAGGTCTCGGTCCGGCAGCGAGCGGCAGGAACATAAGCTTTATTCTTAACGGCATACCTGTTCCGGGAAGTTTCGTCACAGATATTGACGGCGTAGCCGTGACTACACCTATCAACTTGGCCGACTATGGTACTACTAACGCCGGTGCATACCCGATCCAGGCTGACTTTGGGGGCGATGCTTTCTACCTCAGGAGCAGCGGAACAGCCTCATTCACGGTGGGCAAGGCCACGCCGGTCATTAGCTGGCCCACTCCGGCTGATATTACCTATCCCGGGCCCGTCAGCGCGACGCAGCTCAACGCCACGGCTTCGAATTCGATCAACGGTTCGACCGTCGCGGGCACCTTCACCTACACGCCGGTCGCCGGCACCGTGCTTGAGCCGGGGGCACGCTCCCTGTCGGTGAACTTCACGCCGACCGATGCGGTTAACTACAACACAGCTTCAGCGTTTAATACGCTCATCGTCCTGAAGATCACGCCGATCGTCACCTGGAATAACCCGGCTGACATCATCTACGGCACGGCCCTCGGCGCGACACAACTCAACGCCGCAGCCTCAAACCCGAATAACGGGTCAGCCGTAGACGGCACCTACACTTACACGCCGGCCGCCGGCACGATTCTCAACGCCGGCCCGAACGCTCTGTCGGTGCGTTTCACGCCGACCGACGCGGCACACTACAACAGCGTGACGGCGCCCGCGCAAATCAACATCCTGAAAGCCCCGCTGACCGCAACGGCAGATAACAAGTCGAGATTATACGGAGCCGCCAACCCGGAATTCACAGTCACCTACTCCGGCTTCGTCAATGGTGAGAATCAGAACACTCCGGGCGTCTTCGGCGGCGCGTTGAGTTACACCACGACGGCGGCGCCCGGGAGTTCGGTCGGTGCTTACGCGATCACACCCGGCGGTCTGACCGCAGCCAACTATGAGATCAGCTTTGTGAGCGGCACGCTGACGATCAGCAAAGCGTCGCTGACCGTGACGGCCGAGGGCAAGTCGAAGACATACGGCGCGAACAACCCATCACTGACCGCCACTTACTCCGGCTTCATCAATGGTGATACGGTGAGCGTTATCGGCGGGGCAGCGAGCCTGAACACCCCGGCCGATGCCGGCAGCGCGGTCGGCGCCTACCCGATTACGGTTGCGCCCGGAACTCTGACCGCAACCAATTACGACTTTGCGGTTTTCGTCAACGGCACGCTCACGATTGACAAGGCCACGCCTGTCATCAACTGGAGCAATCCGGCTGACATCACCTACGGCGCGGCCCTCGGCGCGACGCAGCTCAACGCCGCCGCCTCAAACCCGAATAACGGATCAGTTGCCGCGGGCGCCTTCGCCTACACGCCGGCCGCCGGCACGGTGCTCAACCCCGGCGCTAATCAGACTCTGTCGGTGAGCTTTGCGCCGTCTGATGCCGGCAACTACAACAATGCTTCGGCGAGCGTCCTGATCACCGTAATTAATAACGCGCCGGTGGCCGACGCGCAGACGATCATTACAAATGAGGATGAGGCCAAAGCGATCACGCTCGCGGGCTCGGATGCCGACGGCAATCCTTTGACTTACAGCATCGTCACCGCTCCGACCAATGGCACTTTGAGCGGCACGGCGCCGAATCTGACCTACACGCCCGCGGCGAACTTCAACGGCACGGACAGCTTCACCTTTAAGGCCAGCGATACCCAGGCCGATTCAAACGTGGCGACGATCTCGATTACGGTCAAGGCGATCAACGACGTCCCGGTGGCCGACGGCCAGGCCGTAACCACGACGGAGGACGCGGCCA
>JANOGZ010000065.1:0-3351 GCA_031406255.1 Pyrinomonadaceae bacterium
GGACATCGAGATCCGAGGCAATCATCTAACGAAGCCGGTGGCGTGGCGCGGGGTGTGGTCGGTGAAGAATTTGTTCGAGTTGAAGAACGCCCGGCGCGTGGTCGTGGACAGTAACCTGATGACCAATAACTGGGCCAATGCCCAGGATGGCACGGCGCTACTATTCACCGTGCGCAGTGAGGACGGCGCGATGCCGTGGGCGACCATCGAGGACGTACAGTTTACAAACAACGTCGTGCGCGGTGCGGCCGGGGCGCTCAACGATTACGGTTCCGAAGGGCGGGGCGGCCATCGCCTGACGGTACGCAACAACCTGTTCGACGACATCAACGGGCCGAAATGGGGCGGGGCCGGACAATTCATGACCGCGACCGAATGGGATGGCCTGACGGTCGAACATAATACGATTCTCACCACCGGCAATATCACCAAAGCGTATGGAAAGCCCGTCACGAATTTCATTTTTCGTAACAATATCATCCCGCAGAATGAATACGGCTTTCACGGCGATGGGCGCGCGCCCGGCGCGGATTCGCTGAGCGTCTACTTCCCCGGCGCGGTCGTCAGCAATAACGCCATCATCGGCGGTGATGCGACCCTGTACAGAGGGCGCAATATGTATCCCGTATCGCTTAAACAGATAAAATTCGTCGCCATGGAAGCGGGCGACTACCGCTTACGCCCCGACAGCCCGCTCAAAAAATCAGGAACGGAAGGCACCGACATCGGCGCAAGCATTGATGCGCGTGAGTTCACGCGGAATCCTTAATGGCGATCGTGGGTGGAGTGAGCTCTACTCTTTCGATCTGGCGCGCCGTCGCCGGTACCGCGCGGCGACTCCGGTCAGTCCTGTTCCGAGCAGCAGCAGGGTGGTCGGTTCGGGCACCGGAGTGAAATCGTATGTGATGCGGCGGAAATCAAAGAGGCGCTCGCCGCGAGACGTGTCAAAAAAGCTTGATAGCTGGAGCGTGGCAATTCCCTGTCCGCTCAGCATCGTGCTGAAGATAAATCCGCCCGGACAGCCGGCTGCCGCCGTGCTTTGAGTGCATCCTCTCAAAGTGCCACTGAAAGTAAATGATGCCATGAGAGGAAGGCCGGAATCGTCGGACGGGACGGTGACAGGCCCGCCCTCGAATGTTAAGACTCCCTCATAAAAAAGGCGTTCATAAAACGTCCCGTTGATTGTTGCGGGGCCGGAGCCGAGCGTCGAGGAGCCTGCGAAAATGCTATCGAGGCTAACGATGTTACCGGTTCTACATGGGGAGCAAGATGAATCTGCGTCAACACCACCGAAGTCACCGCCACGCCCGCTCACGGAAAAATTGAGCCCGTTAAAGGAGTATGAGCCTAAAGTGCTGGTATTGTCCGCGGTCAAAGAACCGTTTGTGATAATTACAGGATCCGCATGAGTTTCGGATGGAAGAAGCAAAAAGCTGAAAAGCAAAAGCGCAGGGAGCAGTCTGGCGAGGTTTTTCATAACACGGGTTTTCCTTGTGATAGACGAAAGCGACAAAGATAACATCCGGCGCAAACTCGCGCCGTCAGTTACGGTTGAAGAGAGTGGCTGATACGAACGGGTCGTGTCAATCATAATCTACTTTTCAAATAATCACCGCCGAGCATAAATCTTATAAAACCCCTGATCGTAAGCGACGCGCGACTCCTCGTTCAGAATCCTGGAAATGTGCCGGTAAAGCTCCGGCTCCGTTCGTTCGTAGCCGTCGAAGGACCGCTCGTACGTCTCCTCGACGACAATAAAATCGGGTCGTTTGCCGCTCAGGTATCCGAGGCGGATGTCATCCACTAAATTGTCTTTAAATCCCAGCTCGAAACCCAGTTCGGCGCTGCCCATAATAGTTGATCCCTGATCGGCGCGACGTTTGAGAAACTCTGCGGCGGGTAAAAAGCTATTCTGATAGGTATTCAACCTCATCCGGTAGAGCGCTCCGCCAACCTGCAAGGCGACGAAGCCGCCCACGCACAGCGTAATAACCCAGTCAGGCACAAGTCGGTGCGTCCAGCACCACTCTAACCACACCACCAGAATGGCGGTATAGAACGGGACGATGTGAACCAGGTAGTAAGATAATTTCTGACCATCAAGCACCGTGAGAATCGCAAAATAGATCGCGGTGAGAATCAGTAATGCCCGGTAACCCCTGTGCCGGCGAATGTCGCGCGTCAAGAGCGCGCCGAGCAGAGTCACCGCGTAAGCGACGAGGATCAGGATTTTGAGACGGACCGGGCCCGCATGTCCCGCCGACCGCGCGCCAAAACC
The DNA here is from genome assembly GCA_031406255.1 of Pyrinomonadaceae bacterium. Taxonomy (GTDB): domain Bacteria; phylum Acidobacteriota; class Blastocatellia; order Pyrinomonadales; family Pyrinomonadaceae; genus JANOGZ01. The sequence continues at coordinate 2,279 of JANOGZ010000065.1, forward strand.
AAAAGCGACCAGGTACCGATCAGTGAATTCAAGCCTCACACCCGTCCAGGGGGCGGCCAGTCCGACCAGTCGGTTACCCGTCGCGGCGTTGCCGGTAAACTGTGTGAAGAAGAGCGAGGGCTCCTGAATGATATAGAGGCCCCAGCCGACAGCGCCGATCAGATAAGGAATGACGGCGATCGCCAGGTGCCGCCACGTGATGCGTCTGCGGTCGAAGTAGACGGTGAGGAATAGAAGACCGGCAACGGCCAGGAGGCCGTTGAAGTGCGTCAGTCCGCTGGCGGTAATGAGGAAGTGGCTGACCAGCACAGCCAGCGTAAGATTGCGCTCGCGGAGGTGCAAATATGCGGCGAGACCCGCGAAGCCGAGCGCCGCGCACATCATGTCCATCCGTCCGTAGGACGCGCCCATGACGAAGACGTAATCAAGAGCGATCAGCGCACATGTCAAGAGCGCCAGCTTTTTATCTCCTGAGAGAGTTTTCAAGATGAAAAACCAGGAGATCAAAGCCACCAGCCCCACGCGGCAGAATAGGCGCGCATTGATAAAAGACTGAAGCCCGTGATCTTGTACCAGCCAGCCTGCGTTACCAGGTAGAGGGGCATGACCCAGTAGGTGTACCGATCTATTCCCTCAATCGATAAGCCCGTTCCTTCCAGGACGGATGTCCCCATCGAACCCCTGGTGATCAAATTCACGGCCGGGCTCGCGAACCATGCTTCGTCGCTTCCGGGCCGTTTGGTCCGCGCGCTGCCGATCGCCAACGCGATGTACAGAATCACCACACCGGCCGCAACGGTCCGATGAAAATTTTTGTTGCCGAGCACTGGTTGTCGCCTTGTTCGCACCATCATCACTTAAACTATGCGAATCAGTAGTTGAAATCAGGTACGAAGAATCAACAACTTACAGGCGTCAACAACGCAATGTCTCGAAAGTTGTTTTCGTAAGCCCTTTGTTTTCATACCGAAAATTTTCAACTCCCGATTCGCATATATGTCTGTCTTACTTAAAGAAGGAAGGTTCGTCTGAAACGTTTCGGCGCCCGCGCTCGTCTGGCCCCGTGGGATCCC
>JANOGZ010000070.1:0-2377 GCA_031406255.1 Pyrinomonadaceae bacterium
GTTCTTGATGTTGCCGCCGAGGGTCGTGAAGACACCGACTACGGCCAGGCCGATCAGGGCTGCGGCCACGGCATACTCGGAAAGTTCGAGACCTGTCTCATCGCGTAGGAAGTTCTTAATCATCGGTTTGCTCCTTCTTGGGTATGGGTCGAGGGTAAATCTCAAGTCCGCGTCGGTTATGCACCTGCTACGCCGCGGCGGCTCGTATGAGAACGTTTGATTGCCGGAAGCGTCCATGAAAGGGTTTTGCTGGCCTGACGGCCGAAGCCCTGAAGGGCACTGGCGAGTGCGCTGCTGGCGGCGAGTGCGACGAGCAGCAAGTTGTCCATCATGCTCTGCGCCTCCGCCACGGCGAGCGCGCCAACGAACAGCCCGACCACCACGAACGGCACGACCAGTGCGATGCCTGCAAGCGGTATGATCATTTTGCTGATGATGTCTTTCATGGCTTTGCTCATTCCTCCATCCGTGACCGAATTCTGAAAAGTGCCACACATTTCTTTCGCGCCGCGGACGCTGTTGCCTATCTCAAGGCCCGTGCCACAACCTCCCGAGAGCGGCAAGCCAAGTATTAACAACAGCTTGCACGGAAAGCCGGGGATGCCGCTTGTCACCCACGGGCGACGCCCGAGCGCGCCGCGACGGCCGCGCCGAGGATCGCGGAGCGCGGTGAAGCATCGCTCAAACAAAGGCTTAGGAAACGTGTCGCCTCCGGTTGACAAGCGCTTCAAGCGCTTTCAACCCGAGGCGACGCGGGCAAAACCGGAAGAGATGAAGGAAGTCTGAGAAAAGGAAGAGATATTAAAGGCGAGCGACCGGAGTGGCGAACTCTACCAGTAATCGTCCGTCTCGCATGAAGCGTTGGGCCCGTCTAACGCTTCGCATGGAGCGCAGGACGCGCCTGACGCTTCACGTAGCGCAACGTGACCGGGGTCGTGCGAGTTCGTTCGGGAAATTTAAAGATGACGGAGGGCCTGCGCGATGAAGATGATGAGACTCAAACCGCCGCCCGCGATCGTGAATGTCCATTCGACGAGCGGACTGCGGCGACGAAGCACCGCACGCAGGCAGACCATCCCGCATTTCCATCCGTCCTGCTGATACAGCGGAAGAAGATTAGTGGCGGCAAGCAATAGGTTCATCGCGCCGAAGACCGTTGAGCTCGACACGGACGCAGCGACGAGATTAACGATGATGCCGGCCAGCAGCACGAGCACCTGTTGATTCAGAGGTCGGCGCTGCAGTTCTTCCATATCCAGACGGACGTACGCGCCGAGTGGCAGCGCGTGAAGCTTGTATTCGACCGTGCCGAGGCGAAAGCCGCAGAGCTTCGGGCCCCAACCGAGGCCGAGTTCGGATGCGGGGATGAGGCACGCGCGCGCTGCCGCGAGATGTCCCAGCTCATGAATTAACAACGCCGCGGCGAAGCAAAGAATGTAAGAGAGAAACATGAAGTTGTCGCAGTAGGGGGCTCGGGATCACAGCAGGCGTAAGCTTGGTCAGTAGCTTTGTTTCCGGCTTCTGATGTTCGGTTCCTGGTTTGCTGTCTCAGTGCTGCTCGGCGCGACGTTGAAGGCCGGGCTCCTGATCATCCTGAAGAAAATCGCCGACGTTGATCGCCAGGCGTTTGAGTTTCTTATAGAGCGTCTGGCGTGAGCCGAGACCGAGGGCGGTCGCCGCACGCGCCACGTTGTAATCGTTACGGCGAAGCGTCTCGGTGATCACACGGCGCTCAAAATCCACCAGCATGTTTTCGAGATGCGCTCGCGTCTCCGGTGTTTCAACAATCGAGGGAACACTCACGGGCGCGATGCGCGGGCTGATCTGCCCGGCGCGTATGTAAGAGTCGTGATCCGTGTAGAGCACCAGCCGCTCGATCTCGGCCGCCAGCTCGCGCACATTACCCGGCCAGGCGTAATTCTGGAGCACGTGGATGGCTTCCGCGGTGATGCCCGCAATGGCCCGGTCATTACGCCGCGCATAGTGCGTCAGGTAGTGAGAGATCAGCGCGGCCGTATCCTCCGGGCGCTCGCGAAGCGGCGGTACATCAAGCGAGAGCGCGGCCACGCGGTAATATAAATCTTCGCGAAAAGCTCCTTCACGCACCGCCCGCTCCAGGTCTTTATGCGTGGCGGCCACCACCCGCACGTTGACACTGCGCGGCGCGCGTTCGCCGAGCGTGTGCACTTCTCCTTCCTGCAAGAAACGCAACAGCTTCGGCTGTAATGCCAGCGGCAGGTCGCCGATCTCATCGAGAAACAGCGTACCTCCCTCGGCCGCCCGCACCAGTCCTTCATGATCCGCATGCGCGCCCGTAAAGGCGCCCTTGCGATGACCGAAGAGCAAACTCTCGATGAGATCGGCCGGCGCGGCCGTG
>JANOGZ010000112.1:0-1576 GCA_031406255.1 Pyrinomonadaceae bacterium
TCGATGAACATCAGCAGAGGGCCTTCATGAAGGCCCTCTTGGATGATCTACGCGCCCTGGAGCAGATGCTCGAAACCGGTATGGTCGAGAGCGGGATTCGCCGCATCGGTGCCGAGCAGGAGATGTTCCTGGTGGACTCTAACCTGGGGCCTGCGGCTGTCGCGGAGGAAGTCCTGGAGAATGTAAATGACGCCCGGTTCGTCGCCGAGATCGCGCGCTTCAACCTGGAAGCCAACCTCACACCGCTCTCGCTCGGTGGGCGCTGCTTCCGACGGATGGAAGAGGAGTTGATGTAAGTGCTCGGCCTGGCCCGCGAGGTCGCGCGCGCCTGCGGGGCGGACGTTCTGCTCGGCGGGATTCTGCCGACGCTTGCTATGTCCGATCTGAGCCTGAAGAACATCACGCCGCTGCCGCGCTACCTGGAGTTGAACCGCGTCGTCGGTCAACTGCGTAGGGGCCCGTTCTCGGCTCACATCAAGGGCGTGGACGAGTTGCAGGTCACGCACGACAATCTTGATGGACGCGTGCAACGCGAGTTTTCAGGTCCACCTGCAAGTTGACCCGCAGGAGTTCGCCTGCGCTTATAATTTAGGCCAGGCGGTTACTGCCCCCGTCCTCGCGGCTGCTGTGAACTCACCGCTCCTGCTGGGCCGCCGCTGTTGGCAGGAGACGCGCGTGGCGCTCTTCCAACACTCCAACGACACGCGCACGAGCGCACAGCAGGCGCGGAGCCAGCCGCCGCGCGTCGGCTTTGGCGAAGGCTGGCTCACGGAGTCCGTAGTCGAGCTCTTCCGCCAACAGATCGCACGCTTCCGTGTTATCGTGACGGCTGAAGCGGACGAAAACCCCATGGCCGTGCTCGCGCGAGGGCTTGTTCCGAGTCTCTCCGCCCTGCGGCTGCATAACGGAACCATCTGGCCCTGGAATCGCGCCTGCTACGGCATCTTGGGTGGCCGTCCTCACCTGCGCATCGAAAACCGCGCCCTGCCGGGTGGCCCGACCGTTTTGGACGAGGTGGCGAACGCCGCTTTCTTCATCGGCCTGATGACGGCGCTGCCGGGTGAGTATGGGGATGTCGGCAAGCGCATGGCTTTCGACGACGCCAGGGCGAACTTTTTTGCCGCCGCCCGGTCCGGTCCGGGAGCACGGTTCACTTGGGTTGACGGAAAGCGCCACATCGCCCCGGCCCTCGTTCTTGACCATCTTCTGCCGCTTGCCCGCGTGGGTCTCAAGCAGTCAGGTGTCGAGGGCGGTGACATAGATCGCTACCTCGGTACAATTGAAGAGCGCGTGCAGGTCGGCCAGACGGGCGCGCAATGGATGTTGAAATCTCTGGCCCCGATGGGTGACGAGGGCACGTCCGACATGCGGCAGCGGAAATTAGCTGCTGCCATGCTTGAGCGTCAGCAATCTGGTGAGCCGGTCCACCGCTGGACAATAATCGAAGGGTACGGCTCGGAAGGCTGGCGGCAAAGCCACCATACCGTGGGTCACCTCATGTCGACCGATCTGTTCACAGTGCGGCCCGATGACCTGGTCGAGTTGGTTGCGAGCGTGATGGAATGGCAGGATGTCA
>JANOGZ010000114.1:0-1127 GCA_031406255.1 Pyrinomonadaceae bacterium
GGATCATCATCCGCGCCGAGTTCTTCATTAATGATCGCCTCTTCAGCGAAGGCGAGAAGCAGATCATTGGAAAAAGGCGAGTAGTTAAGCGCGTCGTAAAATTCCTTGCCGGGCGCGCTGGCTCCGCCCGTAATCGTGTGCGGAAAGGTATTCGTGTCTTTGACCTTGCCGATATCTTCCCACGGCGGAGCGTCGGCCCCGGCGCGGCGCGTGTATTCGGCTTCCGGCAGGAGATGCTCCCAGCGCGCGCCGAAATATTTATCGGCCGGGCGCGCATCGTTAAAGCGCGTGACCCACGCGGGCGGTTGAGCAAAATAGTAATCGCTCGAGACCATCCGCCCGGTCTGTGAACTGTACCAGTAGGCGGCTGAGGCGTGGCGTCCTGCCGGGAGAATCGCGGCGCGGTCTTTAACGGAAATGCCGACGACCCTGGAGCGCCCGCCGGTCATCATGCGCAACTCATCGCCGAGCGTTGAAACCAGTAAGCGGCGCGGACTCGAGGCGACTTCTCCCTCTCCGCCACCAAACAATTTCGCGCCCCCGTCCGACACGCTCGTCACGTTTTGCCCGGTCGCCCGATCGTACCAGGTGTTGCCGACGATCCCGTTTTCGGCCGGCCACGTGCCGGTCATTAAAGTGGCATGCCCGGGTGCGGTTTCAGTCGGTATATGATCATAATCCGCTTGCGTCCAGGATGCTCCTTGACGCTGGAGACGTCGGAGGCCACCGGCGACAAACAGGTCGCCGAACCGCTCCAGATAGTCGTAACGAAATTGATCGACGACGATCAGTAAGACGAGGCGCGCGCGCGCCGGCGCCGGAGGAGGAGGAGTGGTTGGCGCGGCGCGGCGCGGCCCGCGCCGGACGGGTCGTTGATCCGCAGCCGCGGCTTTTGGAAACTCAACGAATGATCCGACCCCCGCGCGTGATCGCACTTCCTGACGCGCGGGGCGCTGCGGCGACGGCGGTGCCGGAAGCGGCGCGCTCGTCGCGATGAGCGTCTCCGCGACTCGCATTTCGGGTATCGCACACACCGAAAACAATGCCATACGGCCTAAGGATTCAGATACCGACGTTCGTCTCAATCAAGTTAACTCGCTGTTGGAAACGCGGATTCACGGGTAAAC
>JANOGZ010000139.1:0-2801 GCA_031406255.1 Pyrinomonadaceae bacterium
CCATACGAAGGCTACGAGATAGATTGCACCATTGACTTCAAGCACCCGCTGATCGGCCGGCAGCACTTCATCTTCGATGCGCTTGACCCGGGTGGATTCGCGCGCGAAATCTCCGCGGCGCGCACCTTCGGCTTCACCGAAGAGATCGAAGCGCTGCGCCGCGCCAACCTGATTCGCGGCGGATCCCTTGACAACGCCATCGTGCTGTCGCCGGATGGAATGCTCAACGAAACAGCCCTGCGCTCGCGGGACGAGTTCGTGCGCCACAAAATCCTCGACATCATCGGCGACCTCGCGCTGCTCGGCATGCCGCTTCTGGGCCGCGTCAGAGCCGAACGCAGCGGCCACGTTCTCCACGCCGCGTTGATGTCGAGGCTCCTGCGTAACGATGCGGCGTGGGAGATCGTCGATATGTCCGTCGGGGCGCACGAACTCGCCTCAGCGGTCTGATTTAAGCACCAGAGGAGGGGCGTAATTTTATTGCTGCCCCTCCCATTCAAGGCTCGCCCCCACGTCAGCGTTCAGCCATCAACATTCAGCCGGTCATTTGTGCTGAAAGCTGAGCGCTGACTGCTGAACGCTGACACCCGCACTAACCGCCCGACAGTTGCGGGGCCACGTAGCGAACCACATCCAGTTCCGCCAGCGCGGCCAGTTTGTCAACCGCCAATCTCCCAATGACCAGCCTGGAAGTCTTCGGGTCGAGCATGATTTCGAATCCGAGTTGCTTGAGCCGGGCGAGTATCTCGGGAGACTTATCCGTCAGCCAGACCTGAATGTCCGCTTTGCCGTCGTGGACGAACTTCGACTCATCAGGACTCACGCTCGCGCCCTTATTCTTCAAGCGTTCGATCACCGCGGCGATCGAAGGGTGCAATTTCGCGAGGACTCGCGCTTCCCGTCCCTCCGGCGACGGCTTAACTACTTTCCGCGCCGCGAACACTTTGGTGTAGTCAGATCCGCCACCGCCTCCACCTCCTCCGGGGCCGCCGGTACCGGCGCCGACGCCACTTCCGCTGCCTAAACCGACGCTGCTGGCTGGTTTGGCAGACGGCTGCTTCTGTTTTCTCACTCTCGACTCTCTCCTGACGCCACCACCGGCGCCGGCGATGACCATCTCTTCCCGGGAGAAGGTTCTTCCGATCGTTGCGCTGTTCTTATCTATCGACGCGGGCTGCGCGGAAGTGACTTCAACGGTCTGCGTGAACCCCGCCGAGTTGCCTTGGATGATTCCATGCGAAACCCTTAAGACATCATCTTCATCCTCAGACGAGTCTTTGCGTCTCACGCCTTCGGGCACTTCGACGGGGACCTCGACGCGACGCGGCTGTCCGCCATCGGTGACGGTCAGTTCTTCGACCGCAACGAAGGATGTGAATTGCGTCATCAAGCGATACTCAAGGCCGAGTTGCGTGATCGTCTCGCGAAGGTCGGCGCGCATGCCACCCTGCTGCGCGCCGTTAAAGTCCTGACCCATTAAATCATCGATTCGCGCGCGCGCCCATAGCGTCGCCAGCACGTCATGGCGCGGCTCGGCTTTTGGCAGGTCGACCGCGATCTCTCGCACAAAGTCGCGTCCGGCCACCTTACCTCGCAGGCGAATCACCCCTCGACCGCTCGCGGTGTAGCGGCCGCTGAGGATGAGCGGCTTGGCGCCGAACAGGTCAGGGACGCGCGCCGGATAAACGTCTGTGACGGGCAATCCCGCCCAGTCGATCGAGATGTCGGTGAGCAGCGGATTGCGTACGCGCTCGTGGAACCGGCGCGCCGCGGCCGACCCGTCATCGCTCAATGTCACGTACTCGACTTCGCCGCGACCGTACTCGGCCATCTTGTCGAGCAAAAAGCGGTTGACGTTGCCGCCGATGCCGAACGAGAAGACGCGTGCGTGCGGGTGTTTCTGCACCTCCGCGATGATCTCCATGTCATTACCGACGTGGCCATCGGTCATAAAGCAAACGATGCGAATGTGACTCTGAGAGTCGGAAGGATCAAGCGCCGCGCGGACTGCTTTCATCATCTCCGTCCCGCCGCTTCCCTCACGCGCCGCCAGAAATCCCTGCGCCTTGCGAAGATTCTCCGGCGTCGCCGGAACCGGCTCGCGAAACAGGATGCGCGTATCGCCGGAAAACGTGATCAGGTTGAAGGTGTCTTGCGGGTACAGGCCGTCGAGCGCCGCCCTCATCGCCTCTTTGGCCTTCTCTACGGGGAAGCCGCTCATCGAGCCCGAGGTGTCGAGCACGAAGACAAGCTCTTTCGGCATCACGTCCTCCACCGCGACGCGCTCGGGTGGCTGAAGAATCAAAGTGAAGTACCCTCCCTGATCCGCCGCCGCGTGGGTGAGCACGCCGTCGGCGATGCGTTGGCCGGCCGCCGTATATCCCAGGATAAAATCCCTGTTCGGAATCTCCGAGCGATTTTTAAGTCGGACGCGCGCGCTCGTTGCGCCCAACCTTTCCAGCTCGATCTCGTGCGACTTCGAACGGAGGCCGTCAATCGGCACCCCGGCGTCGAGCGCGACTTCAATCGAGATGTCGTGACCGGCGCGCGTGCCCGGGGGCGTAATGCGCGGGCTGATACGCGACGCGTCGGGGACGCGCTCTGTGCCGGAAGTCGCGTCATCACCGCTCTGTTGCTGGCTCGGCGGGACGGGCGCGCCTGGGATATAACGCTCGCCGACGACTACGGGAAATGAGAATTCGTATGAGCCGTCTTCGTACTTCAATGTTTCGACATAGCTGATCGTGACGGTGACGCGCTCGCCGGGCATGATGTTAGCGACGGATTGGGTGAAGATGTTG
>JANOGZ010000020.1:0-2076 GCA_031406255.1 Pyrinomonadaceae bacterium
GGGACGCGCATCTGATAGCTATACAGCTGCCCCGGAGCGGGATAACTTTTCTTTGCTTGAAGCTTCCCGGAGACGCTGGGACGGCGCGTCGGCGCTCGTTTATAATAAGGGAATGTTGGTCGCTTTCCTTTATGATGTGACGCTAGTGCAGCAAACAAAGGGAAAGCGTTCGCTTGATGATGTGTACCGCGAACTGTTTCAGCGTTACGGTAAGGGGGGGAAACGCCGGGACGGAAACAGCGCGGTGGTCGAGGTGTTGAACAGCATCGACGGTATGCAGAATTTTACGCGCCGCTACATCGAGAGCGCTAGTATGATTGACCTCGCCACAGCGATAGCGCCCATCGGGTTGCAACTAAAAGGCGGAGGCGGCACACGCATCGCCGTGATAGACGCGCCCAACGCAACGCAGCGCGCTCTTCTCCGTAGATTAGGCTACAATGAGCAGAGGTAGCCGGGCCTCTACGGGAATTCGTCGAAGAGGCAGGGATGAACGTCGAATCAAATCCAGCTCTCTCATAATAGAGACGTAAGTGATGTATAGATACGGGTGGGATGTGCGCTCTGTTTCTAGATTGCTGATGGCGAGAGGTGACATATAGCCGTATGTATTGGTGCGGGAAAAAGAAGTGCGCGATGTGGTTTTTGATAGCAGCCATCGCCGTCGTCGGCGCGAGCGGATGCAACACGTTTGCGAGTGAAGAAGAGAAGGGCGTCGTGATTGCGCGGCGCGCACAGGTGCGCAGTTCGACCGCGGTCGTGGCAGCGGACCTGGTGGAAGTGGTGCGCGGCGATGTCCTGGATATTTTAGATACTACGACGGCCGAAAACGGTGAACGCTGGCTTCGTGTGCGTGCTCGTGATGCAGAGAGTACAGAGGGCTGGATCGAAGCACGCAATATCATGCCGCAGGAAATGCTTGATCGTTCTCGCGAACTCGCCAAAGAGGATGCGGATATTCCGACGCAGGCGACCGGACAACTTCGCGCGGGCACAAACATCCGTTTCTCTCCTGATAGAAGCGTGAACGACAATATCCTGATGAAACTGGAGAGCGGCAGCCGCTTCGAGATCGTCGGCTGGAAACGTGTGCCGAAGCCGAAAGCGTCAGAAAGTACCGAGAGCGATGACGCCCCGAAAGCGGGCTCTGCGCAGGAGGATACGCGGCCGAAACGCGGAGGCGAGGACGGCCCGAAGGTGACCGAAGAAGCAAACGAAATCTGGTATAAGGTGCGGTTGCCGCAGTCCATCTCACCTGCGCCTGCCGGATGGATTTATGGCAAACAGGTCGAACTGGCGGTGCCCAGTGACATAATTTTTTACCGCACGGGGCGTGAGTTCGTGGCTTGGCAAAGGTTGGATGAAGCTGGAGAAAACAGTTCATCCGCTCCGAAAGGTAAGGACGCCGCCAAGGAGGCCCGGCCAGGAAGTTGGGTGATACTGGAGAAGAGCAGCGTCAACGAACCGGGTAAGCTGGACACGCCGGACTTTGACCGCATCTTCGTGCTCGGCTACAACAAAGATAGGCAGGAACACTATACCGCATATCGTAGCCCGGATATCCATGGACGCCTGCCGCTTCGGGTAGAAGGCGGTGGCGATAGCAGGTTTTTTATAGTAGGAATTCAAGATGGCGACCAGCTCAGACAATCGCGCTATAAGGTCAGCGTAGACAGCAGAGATGTGCTGAAGGTGGAACCCCTGGATCAATTGCCCAGAGGGGGAAAGAAAAAATAGCTAAATCATTCCTTACAAGATTGGTACACTCATGCAGCCTTTAATTGTTGAGCATTATTCAGCTCAGCTAGTGCAGCATCAATCTCTGGTTCAGAGTAGATGCTTGACAGCTTGTACCGCCACGGACCATTGCACTTGAGATGCCATTCAACATCGCCAACCAAATCTGTGATCTGCGTTCGTTTGTGGTTACGCGTGCACTTGTCATGCACATCGCCAAATGCTCTCTCGATCGGGTTAGCTTTCGGACAGTAGCTCGGCAACCAGATGATCTCGAACCGCGGATGGTTAGCAAGCCACTCAACCACGGCTTTCGCCTTGTGAATCCGGTAGTTGTCT
>JANOGZ010000170.1:0-7844 GCA_031406255.1 Pyrinomonadaceae bacterium
GTTAAGGCCGACGCCGGTCTGGGCCAGTTCGACGACCTGACGTTCGTTGAAACCTTTAGACAAAGTGGTCGTCGTCGTCTCGACCAGTTCGGCGCCGCCGGCCGAGACCTCGACGACTTCGCCCTGAAGACCGACCTGCAGCTGCGTTGGCACGTCCGTCGTCTGGTTGAGCTCGACGCGCACTTCGCTCAGGGTCAGCTTCTTGAAGTTGGCGGCTTCGACCGTGATGCTGTAGTCACCAGGAAGCAGATTAGCGAACTCGTATTCGCCCTCACCGGTTGTCTGGGTGGTCTGCGAATTATTAGTCTTCGGGTCAGTAATGGTGACGGTCGCGCCGGGGACGACGGCGTCGGTCTGGTCTTTGACGATGCCGCGCACGGTGCCCGATTGTTGGGCCTGCGCCGACATCACGCAGGTCAAAACGAGCAGTAGCGCCGTGCACGCCGCCTGCGCGAAATGACGAAACGTGTGTGTAGAGATATTCAGCATCGGTCGCCGACCAGCCATCTTAAATCGGGCTGGCGTCGCTGGACTTTGTAGCTTTCGTCCAGATGCGACGCGAAGGCGTTGGTAAAACATAGTGTGTCTCCTGTTTCCAGATTAAAGTTATTACTACCGGCTTAGCGTAGGCTTCCGCGATAATTCGGCCCTACTGCTTTCCAAAAAATCGGAATTCGTTAGCCGTGCGTGAAAGCAACACGTCGTGACTTGCTTTCATTAGTTGTAAACGGCAAGCATCGTGCCGTCAGCCGGCACGTGTGATAACTGTCTATGAATGAATCAGCGAAGGTCAGATTGGGGAAAAAGAAAGAGATGAAATCTTGCCGAATTTGGATTGGCTCTATGGTTTTTTGAATCTCAATCAAAAACGGGTTTCCATAATTTTGGAACGCCCGCCGCATGATAAGTTGGGGCGTGGTAAAGCCCGCCAGCGATGACGCGATCATTTCATCCGGAATGAAGCTCGAAGAAGCCCACCGCGAAGAAGCGCCGTCTCGACGTATGGGCACGACGACTTTGAAGGGGTTAACCAGCACCATCGGCCCGCCAATACCGGCGCGGTGTCAGAAACGAAGAGCCCGGCCTTGGCTTCATCAGCCGCCGGGCTCTTCAGGGGTGAAGAGAACCACATTACCGTTCTCTTCGCTTCATCCGCCTGATACTCGCCTTAGAAAATGAACTTCAACTGGTACCGGACAACACGCCCGCCGCCATCGGAGAATTGCGTGTCCGGGTTAAGGAACGTGCCCGGCAGCGAGGTGAAGGCATTGCCTGGAAGGGCCGTGCCGCCCAGCGGATTCCCCGCGGGCGAGAACGGGCTGATGCTGCCCTGTCCAAACTGCGGATGGTTGAAGATGTTGTAGAACTCGGTGCGGAACTCGATGTTCATGTTCTCACCGATCCTCGTCCGCTTCAGGATGTTGACGTTCCAGTTATTCGTTCCGGCTGATCTCAGCGTGTTGCGGCCGAGATTACCGGTACGCCCGCTGCCCGCCCCACGCACGATGTACTGCGCGCTGAGCGGATCAATCGGCGCGTTGTTGGCATCGGGATTGATAAAGCCGGTCGGACTCGGGTTGGCTGCCGTCGCCGGTATCGCGCGCACACCACGCTGCCCCGCAGGATTGAAATCGGGACGATCGTTGTTGCCGCCAATACCGTCGGCGTCGATGCCATTGGTGACGGTGAAGGGCACACCGCTCTCGAAAGTCGTGATACCCGAAATCGAGAAGCCGCCGAGAAGATGACCGAGCGCCCCGCGCTGATCTCTAAAGAACGGCAGTTCGTAGACGTAGGTGATCGAGCCGCGGTGCGTGCGGTCGAACAATCCGACCGCGCGGTCACGCCGTTCGCCGCCGAGAATCGAGGGGATGATCGGCAGAGACGAGTTGGTTACACCTGTCGAGGCGAAGACCTCGCTCTGATTATCGATCAACCTGGAAAAGGTGTAGGCGCCCGTCACCGTGAAGTTGTCGGCGAAGCGCCGCGTCACGTTGAGCTGTCCCGAATGATAGGTTGATGAGCCGCCGTTGGTGCGCACCGTTCGGCCGCCCTGCAGGTTATCGAGGCGGCCCGAGAGGCCGGTCGTTACTCCCGCCGGCGTCACGCGCAGCGCTGCCGGAACGAGCGGGTTGGCATCCTCATTGATGAAGAGCTTCGTCCCCTTCGAACCGACGTACGAGACGTCAACGATCAGGTTGTACGGCAACGCCCGCTGGAACCCTACCGAGTAGCGCTGGTAGTAGGGATTAACCAGGTTCGGGTCGAGGAGCGTCTGGGCGTCGAGCGGCGAGAGCGGGCGGGCGGTCGTCGGCAGAGAGGCCGAGACGTTCGCCAGGCCGCGAGGATTCGCCGCGCTGACCGACGAGACCACCGATGTCGAAACGACATTTGGTGAGGAGCTTGCCGCGTTCGACGCGATATTGTTGAAGAACGAATCGTAGCCGATCTGGTAACCGGCGCGGAAGACCGTCTCTCGATTACCCAGCAGGCGTCCGAAAAAGCCCTCGGTGAGCGACGGCGAGTAAGCGATGCCGAGGGTCGGCGCGAAGTTGTTATTGTCTGACGAGACCTGGTTCGGCTGGCTGAAGGGCCCGGTGCGGGTCACCGGATCAACATTGAAGAGTCCGGTGAAGGCCGGGGTCCGCAGCGTATTGAACGGTGTCCCGAAGTTTTCATAGCGCAGTCCGAGGGTGAGGGTCAGCGCGTCGGTCGCCTTCCAGCGATCCTGGAAGAAGAGGGCCGTCCGGTAGAGATTCGGGAAGTAGACCGGGCTGCCGAAGTCGATCGCCGTCGTCCCCGTCGTGGGACCGGAGCCGCCGAAGTCGTCGACGAAGTTGGCGAAGGCCGTGAAGCCGCCCCCGGCCCGGTAGTCGAGCAGTCCGCGTGAATTGAACGGCGCGCTCTGCCGCGAGATCTGCCGGAGAAAATCAACGCCGAAGCGGAACGTGTGATCGCCGCTGATGTACGTCATCGTATCCTGCACGACGTAGTTATTCGCGATGCGCCCCTGCGGTAGATTCGTCGCCACACCGATCGCATTGCCCGAGGCATTGTTCAGGTTAGTGATCCTGAGCGCCGGTAGCGTCTGCGCCAGTGGATTGGTTCCGCTGACCGGAAAGTTGAGCTCAAGACGGTTGTAAGCGAGGCGCACTTCGTTGGTCAGCGTCGGCGAAAAGACGTGCGTCTCGGCGATCAGGAAGTTCTGGTAGCGGTTGTTATTCGCGGCGTCGAATCCCTCGAAGGAGACGTCGCTGCCGGTCGGCTCCTTCTGGTCGTCAAACAGATAGCGCCCGGAGAGTTGATCGTTGTCACCAAGCCGGTGATCAACGCGGATCTGGAACTGACGATCCTTGAAAAGCTGGGCGAACGATCTGTTGAATACGCCGAACTCGATCGCGGGCCGGCCCGCGCCGAGCGCCTGCGTAAACAGGTCGGAGGTTCCGATGGTTCCTTCGGTCACCCCCAGGAAGGTGTCGACGCGCGGGTTGGCGCCGGCGGGAAAGAGCGAGCGGAGGGCGGCGCGACCGGCCGCCGTCGGCACGCTCAACCCGATCTGGCTCGTGGACTGCTGGCGCTGCTCCTGATAAGCGCCAAAGAAGAAGGTGCGTTCGCGAACGACGGGGCCGCCGAATGTTCCCGAGAAAAACTGCTCGGTGCCGGATGGCGGGCGACCGCGCAGCACGGTCTCCGGATCGCGCGCCTGCGAACTGGTGATCGCATCATCACGCGTCGAGTCGAGCAGATAGGAGGCGGTGCCGTGGAACTCATTCGTGCCGCCCTTGGTGATCGTGTTGACGACGGCGCCCCCGGCGCGTCCAAACTCGGCGTCATAGTTGCTGGTCTGCACGGAAACTTCTTGAACGGCATCGGGATTGGTGATCTGGAAGCCCTGACCGGCGACCGAGATATCGTTGTTCTCCGTGCCATCGATCAAGAAGTTGTTCGAGCGCCCGCGCGCTCCGTTGACGGCGAAGGTGTCGACGCCGAAGCCGCTGCGATTGGAAGAAACCCCGGGCAGCGTGAGGGCGAGAGCGACCGGGTTGCGCAGCGCGTAGGGCAGCTCCACCACCCTCCGTTCTTCAATGTTGCCGCCGCGCACGGGAGCTTCGGTCTGGAGCACCTGTCCCGCGTCGGCGACCACATCGACCGTGATCTGCTGACCGCCCGGTGACAGCTGTGCATCCACCGATGCGGTCTGGTTGGCGCTGACGATGATTCCAGTCTGTGTCAACGCGCCGAAACCGGTGGCGCTGATGTTGACGGAGTAGCTGCCGAGATCAACCGCGTCGAAGCGGTAGAACCCTTCGTCGTTGGTCACCGTCGTCCGATTGATGCCGGTCTCTGCGCCCGTTAAAGTGACGGCCGCCCCCGGAATGACAGCGCCCGTCGAATCGCTGACGACGCCGCTGACGGTGCCGCGACTCGTCTGTGCGGTCGCGGGGAGCGGGAAGAGAAAACTGCTCATAAGAAGCGCGACTAAAATCACTAGTCGTATCTTCCACGTGTCGTTACGCAGAGAAAAGTGACGCCTGCGACGCCCATCAAAGTCCTCTGGGGTTGATTGGTGGGCCGCGGCGCGTCTAAAACTTGCCATCATAAAACTCCTTCCGTAATCAAAATATTTCATCGAAACTCCCGCGCCTGCTCCGCTTCCGGAAGCCTGGTGCTTTACGAGAATTTGGAATTAACTGGTTGAGTGAGAAACCGATCTCGATAACCTGTTTCTCCTGAATACCTGGAGGGGCAAGGATCGTGCCGTCGCGCCGCGACAACTCCAACTCCAAGCGTGTGAGACCGTGACCCCACCGCGGGCGCAGAACAGTGAGAGGAAATCTTGCCGAATTTGGATTGGCTCTATGAATTTCTAAATGACGGTGAGCGGATACGGGCGAAGGCGTTTACATAATTTTGTAAAACGCAAGCGCGGCAAAGGAGAATGGTCCACACCGCTTGCGCGTCTGAACCACTCCACGTTAATCTTGAAATCGGATGTGCGGTCTCGCAACCCGAAGCTTCCTCGTCTTTCCCTCCCGTCTATTTTATTCGGCGGCACGATAAGCAGGCACGCGCTGGCCGGGATTCCAAACGTTTTTGAGTTTCGTGACTTCAGCGCATCGAAGCGCGACCTAGAGCGCGCGCCGCGGATATAACATCTGGATTCATACCGAAGGGGTGATAGTTTCTCATGTTGCCGAAAGACAATGCGGATGCAGACGGCCTTTCGCTTAAGCGAATGGCCGGACGGCTCCTGTTCATCGGGCTTCCGGTAACGAAACTGGACCAGCATACGCGCCAGCTGCTTCAGGAAGTGCGGCCCGGCGGAGTTATTCTTTTCGGGCGCAATGTGGAATCGGCCGCGCAGGTCGCGCTGCTCACGACGCAATTGCGCGATGCGCTGGGCCGCCGCGTGATCATCGGCGTCGATCAGGAGGGCGGCCTCGTCGATCGCTTTCGCGAAATCTGCGAGCCGATGCCTTCGGCTAAAGCCGTGCGCGCTGCCGGGCGAACGGAGCTCGCCCAGAAGTTTGGTGAAACCACGGCGCGCGCGCTGCGCCTGCTCGGCTTCAACATGAACTTCGCGCCCGTGCTCGATTTGAGCGGCGCCAACAAAGAGAACGGTCTGCGCGGCCGCACCTTCGGAGCGCATCCGGCAGAAGTTACGCGGCTGGCCGGCGCTTACCTCGACGGCCTCCAGCGCGGCGGCGTTGTCGGATGCGGTAAACATTTTCCCGGCCTCGGCGGATCGAGCGTTGATTCGCACCGGCGCCTCCCCATCATCACCCACTCGTGGGAGGAAATCTTCGAGCGTGATCTGGTGCCTTTCATGGACCTGATGTTTCACCGCCCGGGTGAACGTCTCCACTCGGTAATGGTCAGCCATGCGGCATTTCCAGAGATATCGGAATTTTTGCAAGCCTGGTTTCGTCGGACGAGCGAACTGCCGTCGCTCGAAAGCCTGCACCACCAGCCGGCCACCATCAGCGGCAACGTCGTGATGCGTCTCCTCAGGCTGGCGCTGAAATTTGATGGCCTGATCATCACCGATGATATGGAGATGGGCGCGGTGGTGCAGACGCTCGCCGTCGCGGAAGCGTCTCTGCAGGCGATCGAAGCGGGTTCCGATATGGTCCTGATCTGCGAACAGGAGGCAAATTTTATCGCCGCCCGTGATTTGATCGCCGAGTCGGTAAGAGAGGGACGGATTACGGAGGAGGCGCTTGATAGCGCGGGTCGCAGAATTGACCGGGCGCTGGCCATCGCCGGAGAGAGCGAGTCGTTTGACCAGCGAGAGTTTGAAAAGGTTTCACGCGATATCGCCGAGCTAAAGCGCGCCTTGCAGGCCGCCGAGGACGAAGAGGAATACACACCGCTTTACGGCACATCGGAGGGCGGCGAAAAACGCTCGTCAAACTTCTAAGTAACCCGCCACCCGGTATTCTCCAGCTAGGAGCCTCCCGCGACAAGCCGTCACAGATCGTTTTAGAAGAACCTCCCGCGATCCAGGCATCATCGCGCCAGCAGAAGAAGCGGCGGCAGAGCGGGAAGAGACCGGGTGCCGGAGCAAAACCCTCCCTCCCGCCGATTATTTTGGAACTTTTCGCGCGCGACGCACGAATCACATATGGCAGCCGATTGCTGATCATGGTTCGAGCGAGCGAATGACACTGTCCCCAACTCCCAGCGATACAGAACTGTTACGGCTCATGCGGGCCGGAGACGAAGACGCTTTTACGACGCTGTACCGGCGCCGGCAGGGCGGGGTGTACAGATTCGCGCTGCAGATGAGCGGCTCCGCGACGATCGCTGAGGATGTAACGCAAGAGGTCTTTATGGTGCTGATGGGCGAAGCTGAACATTACGATCCGTCGCGCGGTTCGCTCTCGGCATACCTGTATGGCATCGCGCGCAACCATGTTCTGCGGTGCTTGCACAAAGATAAGCCTTACGTTCCGCTCGGTGATGATCTGGCAGAAGAAGACGCGGAGGCTTCCGCCGAGCGGTTCGTCGCGCAAAATGATCCGCTTGGCGACCTCGCGCGCAGTGAGATGATCGAGCAGCTGCGCCATGCAGTGCTGGCATTGCCGGCGCACTATCGCGAAGTCGTCGTGTTGTGTGAGCTTCACGAGATGAATTACACGGAGGCCGCCGCTGTGCTCGGCTGTGCGACGGGAACGATCCGCTCGCGCCTGCATCGGGCGCGATCTTTGCTGATCGAGAAACTACGCACAGCGAATGAGACCGACCCGGCTTCGCCTGTGGTCAATCCGGCGAGGTGCTTCGCATGAACTGTCAACAATTTGAAACGATCATTACAGGGCTCGCGCGCAATAAAGCGATAGTGGAAGCAGCGGCGCGCGAAAGTGGGCTGGCTCATACAAAAACTTGTTCGCGATGCGCGTCACGCCTTGCCGATGAGCAGTCCCTGAGCGATGGTCTGCGCGCGGTCGCTCTCGCCAGCAAAGGAACGGAAGAAGCTCCACCGAGAATCGAAACAGCCCTGCGGGCCGCCTTCCGCGAGGGGCGCGCCACCCCGGCTTCGCGCGCCGGTGTCGCGTCGCCCATTGCTGCGACGATGAGCCGGCGGCGCCGGCTATCACAACAGGGTGCGCGCTCGGCGGCGGCGGCGATGGTCCTGTTGATGATCGGATTGCTGGTCGCCACACGCTTGCTGCGGACGCCACCGGCCGGGCCGGTTGAGCAGGCGCGCGGCGTCGCGTCACAGGCGGTGATGCCGAAGGGGCCTCCGGCGCCTGATGAGGCTCCGGTGCCGCAGACCATTGATACTGCTTCTGACTCGCCGGTCAATTACGAGCCGGAAGAACTCATGATTCAACCTCCCC
>JANOGZ010000171.1:0-8690 GCA_031406255.1 Pyrinomonadaceae bacterium
GGACATCCCCGAGACGCTCCTCAACATGATTGAGGAGACCAGGCGGTAGAAGTGCCCCCTTGAGCATCTAGCCAACGATGACATTCAAGAAAAACCCGGGCGAAAACGCAACTACGCCTCCGATTGAAGAGGTGCGAAGAATCGATAATATGCGTCTGATAACGAAAGGTGGTGGGTTATATTTTAGCGAGAAGGGTCAGGAGCGGACGGCTTTTTTTCGTTCGGTCGCCGCGCGCCGCTGGAGTGTACGCGCCCAGCGCTCGAGGGTCGGCTGGAAGGGCTTGAACAGCTTCGCGCGCCAACCCTGTTCACGTTCACTCCAGGCACGCAAATATTTCTCAGTATAAGCACGGACCGCCGTCTCCAGTTGGTTTTTCTTCACCGAGTGGCGCAGCGTCAGGTAATAATGTTGGCCGACGAGTGAAAAGATAATTGCCGCAAGATTGCTTTTGAATGAGAGGCGTGGCACAAGTCGCCCGAAGAAGGGTTTGGAGCGAGGGAGAAGCGCATCCACGGAGACTTCCAGCCAGGCTGGCTGCGTACCCTGACGCGGGTGGTAGAGACCGGGCAGGGTTGGGCGTTGCGGCAGGCGCTGGAGACGCGGGTCGGAAATGGCGTCGACTAGTCGCAGCCGTTCGATACCACGTAAGTGTTCGTGAGGTATGCTCTCCAGTATTTTTTGAATTCGCGCCAGGGTTTGACGCGGCAGTTTTGCGTTTGAAAAATTCTCTATTTTGATAGCCATTTTTGATGTCTGAAGGGGCACTGTAGGCGAAGGTGGCTTTGATCGTCAAGCACGGAAGCGTGGCGCCGTTCGCCGCACTCATCAAATGTGCAAGCGGGGCTCTGTAAATGGTGCGTGACCTGATCCGCGAACACTTGTCGTACACTCAGGTTGAGAAGGGGCTAGCGGCAAATTCGCTCGCCAGTTATGCGCGTGACCTCCAAAAACTAAAGAACTGGATGGCGTCACAGGAGAAAGAACTCGGCGATCTCAATGGTACGGATTTAGCAGCTTGGGTAAAAACGCTCGTCTGCAGTGGGCTCGGCCCCCGTTCAGTGGCGCGGGCCATATCAACGGCGAAAGGATTATTTCGCTTTTTGTTGCTTGACGGCCATATCACGACAGACCCGACATGTGACTTGGCGACACCGCACGCGACGCACACGTTACCCCGCTTTTTGACAGAAGAAGAGCTCGCACAGTTGTTTGAAGTTCCCGACCTCAATACTTTCGCGGGAATACGTGATCGCACCATCCTCGAACTGCTATATGCCACTGGCCTGCGCGTCTCCGAACTCGTAAGTTTAACGGCGGCCGATATTGATGTGGATCGTGGAGTTCTCAACTGCCGTGGGAAAGGAAGCAAGCAGCGCTGTGTTCCCATCGGCAGTAGCGCGCGCGAATGGCTCAGGAAATATGAACAGGCTAAAGGGAGGAGATTCCAGTCAGAGAGCCTACCGACTCGGCTGTTTATAAGCGTCAGAGGTCAGTCGCTAACGCGGCAGAACATCTGGAAGGCGCTCAAGCGCTATGCGGCGCGGGCCGGTATCCAGGGAGCGAAACCGCATGCTCTACGACATAGTTTCGCCACGCACCTCTTGGAACACGGTGCCGATTCACGTTCCGTGCAAGCACTCCTCGGACACAGCGATCTCGGAACGACACAGATTTATACGCACGTCACAACCAAACGCCTTCGATCAGCCTACGACACGCATCATCCACGGGCTAGAGCACCCCTGAAGTATAAAGCAGAGGGGAATATTAACCATTCGAGAGAAGAAGAGATCTAAAGTATAACGATGGTCAAGGAAGCCAAGTCACTCGACATGGTGGGTCCGATAATATATATTATGTCTCCTTTTTCGCCCAAAACGATACTATTTCCGGAGTCACCTTGACAGCCCCTGAGGCTGCTGCTAAAGTACGCGATTCTTTTGGCCTAATAAGCCTCAGCCTATCACTTAAGCCATTAAGATAAGGAGCGAGAGCTTGAGCAACTCCGGAAGTTACCTCTTCACGTCTGAATCCGTGACAGAAGGTCACCCAGACAAAATCGCGGACCAAATTTCAGATGCCATCCTAGATGCTGTTTTGACCGAAGATGAGATGGCCCGCGTCGCCTGCGAGACATTGGTAACGACAGGCTTAGTAGTCATCGCGGGGGAGATCACGACACGCGCGCACATAGATTTCCCTCAAGTGGCACGTGAAACCATTCGAGAGATCGGTTATACACGCGCGAAGTTCGGATTCGATTGCGACACCTGCAGTGTTTTAACAGCCATTGACCGACAATCTCCTGATATCGCGATGGGGGTAGACACGGGCGGTGCCGGCGACCAGGGGTTGATGTTTGGCTTTGCCTGCAACGAGACGCCGGAGTTGATGCCCCTGCCGATACAACTGGCACACAGGCTATCGCAGAGACTCGCCGACGTCCGCCGCTCCAAGGCGCTGCCATACCTTCGACCGGATGGCAAATCGCAGGTAACGGTCGAGTACCGCGATGGCCGACCGTTTCGTGTAGATGCCGTTGTGCTCTCCACGCAACATGATCCGCAGGTATCCACCGAACAACTGCGTCAGGAAATCTTAGAGAGCGTGATTCGCCACACGATTTCCACCGAACTCTTGGATTCGGAAACAAAGCACCACATCAACCCCACTGGACGATTCGTGACAGGCGGGCCACAGGGGGACGCCGGACTCACCGGGCGCAAGATTATCGTCGACACGTATGGGGGCTATGCGCCACACGGAGGAGGCGCGTTCTCGGGCAAGGATCCGACCAAAGTTGATCGTTCAGCGGCCTACATGGCGCGTTACATCGCCAAAAACATCGTCGCGGCCGGACTGGCCGAGCGGTGTCTCGTCCAGTTGGCTTATGCGATTGGCGTGGCCGAGCCGGTCTCAGTTCTCATCGATACGAGCGGCACGGGTCGGGTTTCCGAGGGGAAACTGGCGGATCTCGTGCGTGAACACTTCCGGCTGACTCCCCAAGGCATCATAGATGACCTTAAGCTGCGCCGTCCAATCTTTAGAAAAACAGCTGCTTACGGCCACTTTGGACGTGACGGCGAAAGCTTCTCTTGGGAGCGCACGGATCGCGCCGAGGCCTTGCGCGCGGCGACTGGTATCTAAGGCATTCTCTCAAGTTGTCACTGTAAAACGAAACTATCCAAGGAGATATAATAAATATCTATGACTGCACCAAGCACCGCTGAGTTTGAAGTAAAAGATCTGGGTTTGGCGGGTGATGGAAAGAAGCGCATCGAGTGGGCGGAGCGTGAAATGCCCGTGCTGCGCCTGATCCGGGAAAAGTTCGCGGCCGAGAAACCGCTGCGCGGGATGCGTCTCGTCGCCTGCGCCCATGTCACGACCGAAACCGCCAATCTCGTGCGCACTTTGCAAGCGGGCGGCGCGGAGACTTTAGTGATCGCCTCTAATCCGCTATCGACGCAAGACGATGTCGCCGCGTCGCTCGTCGCCGACTGGGGCATTCCGGTTTTTGCAATCAAGGGAGAATCAACGGAAACCTATAAGAGGCATGTGCGCACGGCGCTCGACTTCAAACCCGAGATAATTATTGATGATGGTTCCGACGTGGTGGCGACGCTCTATAAGGAACGGCGCGATCAGGTGCGCGACATTATCGGCAGCACGGAGGAGACGACAACAGGGATCGTTCGCCTGCAGGCGATGGAACGCTTGGGAGTTCTCTCCTTCCCCGCCATGGCGGTCAACAACGCACAGACAAAACACTTTTTCGACAACCGTTACGGCACCGGACAATCAACCATTGACGGCATCATCAGGTCGACAAATATCCTCCTCGCCGGTCGCTCGCTAGTTGTCGTCGGTTACGGATGGTGCGGTAAAGGAGTGGCGATGCGCGCGCGTGGGATGGGCGCCAATGTGATCGTCACGGAGGTGGATCCGATCAAGGCGATCGAGGCCGTGATGGATGGCTTTCGCGTGATGCGTATGTCTGAGGCCGCACCACTCGGCGACATCTTCGTGACCGTCACGGGCAACCGCCATGTGATTGATGGCGGCCACTTCGCCGTGATGAAAGACGGGGCGATCGTTTGCAACAGCGGCCATTTTGACTTGGAACTGAACCTTGTCGCCCTGCGCGAGATGGCACACCCGGCGGCGCCGTTACGCCCCTTCGTCGAGGAGTATAAACTGCGCGAGTCTGGGCGGCGGGTGATTGTTCTCGGAGAGGGCCGCTTGATCAACCTTGCCGCGGCAGAAGGCCATCCCGCCAGCGTCATGGATATGAGTTTTGCCAACCAGGCGCTCTCCGTCGAATATCTCGCGAAGCATCGTGGTGAATTAAAACCGGGCGTCCATCTGCTTCCGCAAGAGGTCGACACGGAGATCGCCGGACTGAAGCTGCGCAGCCTCGGTCTCTCCATTGACACTCTGACGGCCGAGCAAGTCGAATACATATCGAGTTGGGAGACGGGAACCTAGCCGCCGCCGCGAATTAGGTCCGTGCGCGCGCGAGGACATAGATCCCGACGGCGGCGAAGATGACGAGGGGGGCCCAGGCGGCGAGGATTACTGGCAACAGGCCATAGGCGCCGAGTTGCTGAAAACCGCTTGTCGCTCCCCAGAAGGCGAGACCCGTTCCGATGGCGACGCACAGCGCCGTCAGCGCGCCGCGGCGACCGGCACCAAGAGCGAAAGGTATGCCGATCAGGGCGAGGACGAGCGGCGCAAACGGGGCGGCGCGCTTGCGCTCGAGCGCGACCCGCAGCGCGGCGAGGGAGGCGACCTCGCGCCGCCTTTTAAGCGTATTTATGTAGTTGCTTAACTGCTTAATGCTCATCTCGGAGGGGGTGTTAAGCAGGGGCTTAAACATTTCCGGCGGTTCGGCACCCCTGATTGTTTCCCCTGCCGTGCGGCGGATGCCGCCCGCATCCGGCACTCCCATCTCGATCACCTCCGCCTGTTCTATCCAGAGGACATCCCGGTCACTCCACTCAGCCCTCTCCCCTGCCACCACTCGTCGTAAATGCACCGAGTCTCCATCAAATTCGTAGATCGTCGGGGACTTCAGTTCCCCTTCGCGCCCCTCGTATTCATATGCATATACTCTCTGCGCATCGGCGGTCGCCAACCACTGCCGACCGACCGGAGTAACGGCCCGGGCCGCCCCGCCGCGTATCTGCGCACGCAGGAGGTTCTGCCGCTGATTTGCCTGTGGCATCACCTTTTCCTGCATTAGCCAAACGCCGAAGCCAATGCACCCGGCGAAGATCAATCCCGGCAGGGTCAATCGGTAGATGCTCTGTCCACACCCCCACCAGGCGATCGCTTCGCTGCGCCGCGCCATTAGCGCGTAGGTGACCAAAACAGCCACGAGCAAACTCATCGGAGCCATCGCGACGATGACCAGCGGTAGAAGAAAAAGCAGATATCGAGCGATGAGATTAAATGTGCCGGTGGCGGAGGTCGTAATAAAACGCAACAACTCAAATAGCGTGAAAATCAAGAATATCGCGACCAGTGATGTAAAAGCGATCAGGAAATTCCAGCACAGAGAGCGGAGCACGCTCCTGTCCAGCAACCCGGAAAAGGTTATCGGTGAACGCTGCCGGGCGGTTCGCAGGGCCGGCCTCACGCGCGGGATGAGCCGCACTCGCCATGTCATTCGCGGTCCGATCAGAAGCAGTCCGCCGCCAACCACCAGCGCCACCCCGTTCGCGAGCCACGCGCCAACTGCTGGCGGGAGGTTTCCGGCGCGCCCCAACTGCTCACCCACCAACGATACGAGGTAGTAGGCGATCATCGCCAGAAGCGACAAAAGTACTCCGAGGCCACGCCCTCCACGTCTGGTGCGCAATCCCAGCCCGGCCCCGAACAGCGCAAACACGAGCGGGGCGACACACAGCGCCAGCCTTTTATGCAGACTGATAATTGCAGCGCGGGCGGCCTTCGCATCCTTGGCGTAACGCGCCTGCGCGGATAGTTCCCGCCAGTTCATTTCATCCAACTCGCGCTCGCGCCCCCGTAGTCGCTGGAGCAGCGCGTCACGTCCCGTATTCAACCGGTCGTCGCGAACACGCAGTTGCGCCGAACGTTCGGTTATAACCTGCGCCTTCTTTGGATTACCCTCACCACGTGCCATGCCCCCCGGGAGCGTCGTGACCATCGCGTCACTGAGCACCAGTTCCGATTGCTCATCGGATGAGTCAATGCGCCCGGAGCGCGCCGTCACCAGACGGATCGCCCCGCCCGGCTCCTCCCAGTGTATGAACACTTTGCCCCATTGCCCGCGCGCCTTATCGCCCTCGCGCACATAAATGACCTTACCCGGCATCTCTGTATTAAAAGTGCGCGGCTCCACAGGGGATTCCAGCCGGTAGATGGCCGCGCGGAGCGCCGCCTGCCGTAGCATATGCGCCGCCCGTGGCGCTAACTCGAATCCGACATGGAGGGTCAACGCGGCGAGAACTAAGCCCAACAGGAGTACTGGCGTGATGATCCGCCAGGTCCCGACACCGGCGGCACGCATCGCGACCAGTTCGCTATCACTGCCCAGGCGGCTAAAGCCCGTCGCCGTACCGATCAGCATGGCCATCGGTACGGTGAAGATCAGCACGTTTGGCAAGAGTCCGAGCATCAACTCGGCGGCGATGCCGAGCGGAGCGCGCGCCGTGCCGAGCAGCTCGGCAAAGCGACTTCCCTGCTGCGCCAGTAATATCGCCGTCAATAAGAACAGTGCCAGCCCGAAGTAGGGCAGCGTGGCGGCAATTATGTATCTTTCAATCAACCTCGTGCCGAGACGCATAATGTTCTCCCCCGGTCTCCCCTTAGATAATCCGGAGACACTGCCAGGTCACGTGTTGTTCGTCAGTTTTTAAATGAATGTAGCCTGACCGCGCGGCGCGCGCTCCAGCGCCCTCGTGATCAAACGCTGCATTAACTGGGCCAACTCATGATGCACGTCAAGTGGTAGCGTGCTGCCCTTTTCCGCCCATGCCGCCGGAGCGAGCGTCTGCATCGCGCGCAGTTGCGTGTGTGTCTCAGTGCTGAGTATCGTTCCCATCCCAGTGGCGCCGCACTCCCTACACTGCAGTGTGCCCTCGGCGCTTACGTAGAGGGTCTTTCCTTCTCGCGGGGTGAGAGGCCGGCGGCACGCCGCGCAGGTGTGCACATCCGGCAAAAAGCCCGCCAGTTTTAGCGTCCACAACTCAAAATAACGCACTATTATATGGATTTCTTCAGGTCGGCGGGCGTGGATGGCCTCGATGCACGCCCTGACCATACGGAACAACTTTTCATTCGGTTCGTGCGGCGGAGCGAATTCCATGACGAGCTCGCCCAGATACTCCATCGCCGCAATCGCCTCTGCGCTCTGCGCCAGCACGAAACAGGAACGGACTATTTCCGCCTGCCGTAGCTCGACGAGTTCGCGCCCTTCCTTTTCGAAGTAACTGAGCGCGACGATCGTAAAGGGCTCTAGGCTTGCCCCGAATCTACTCTTCAGACGCCGCGCGCCGCGCGCCACGCCACGTACCAAACCGGCCTTGTGCGTCAGGCAACTGACTATTTTATCCGCTTCCGCTAGCTTGTAGGTGCGCAGTATGATTGCTTCGGTATCTACTAATCCCATCTCACCCTTTATTGATTAGCTCTTATATTTATGCGAATCAGGAGTAGAAAATTTTCGGTATAAAAACAAAGGACTTACGAAAACAACTTTCGAGACATTGCGTTGTTGACGCCTGTAAGTTGTTGATTCTTCGTACCAGATTCCAACTACTGATTCGCATAAACTAATTAATGACAGGACGGCTGCCCCATATGTTGTAGCCGTTTTGCGTTGATAGACAAAGCTTGGCAGCGGAAAACTACATTATCGGACGCGCATCAGTTTGGAATCCAGTAGAGAATCCAGGCCAAGATCAATCCGACAGTTGTAAACTCCACGAACACCTTTAGTCCGTACAACAGACGCCCGCGCGGCGTCTCGCGCCCGACGAGCCCGAAGACCACCGCCACGAGCGCCGCAAATAGCGTCATAACGAGAAAGTGCCTCAAGATTTCCTCCCCGAACCAATATCGTATGCATCAAGAACCGTCAGGTAATTCAAGAGGCCGGCGACCATCAGAAAAACATTTCCATATTCGGAGGTCGCACGCTGCGCCTGCTCGACCACGCCCACGCTGGTCGTCAAGCATAGAACGTAAATCAATCCTGCCCCGATATTACAGAATCCGAAGATGTATGAGAGCAGACCCGAGCTTGAATTTGACATCCCGAATAGATGTCCTCCAAGCATTAATCCGACAACAAACATCACCAGGATCGTTCCGCCGAGCACCAGACCTCGCCATATCCGCCCTTGACAGATGTGTCCGAAGCCCGGCACGGCCCAGCCGAGGAGTGCGGTCAACCACGCTCTGTGCAGCGAGCCACCGGTTTTTGCTACCGTTTCTGACAAAGTTTTCGTCTCCCTTCGATGCTCTCTGGGTTCATCCACCGCTCTTCTCTTCTCTTCACGGGCGCCACGTATAGCCAACGCGCGCGGCGACGTCATATCCGCCCGGTGCAACCAGAACCTGGATGCGCCGCCATTCGCCGGTTATCGACTGTGGGCGCGGCTTGTAGGTAACAATATACTGCGTGCGCAATTCTTCCGCGATCGCCGCGTAGGCCGGCGCCAGA
>JANOGZ010000216.1:0-8074 GCA_031406255.1 Pyrinomonadaceae bacterium
AACGGCCCCTTCGCCGCTGACGCCGGCGTGAGGCAGCTAACCGAATCATGCCAGTGAACCATCAACACACGTCCACACTGAGCGGCAGCTCACTGCTCGAAGCCATTGCATCCAACGCCGATTTGTCGACACTGCATAACGCAAATCTGGACGGCTGCGGCTTGACCGCGTTCCCGCTCGACACCCTGAGGCTATCCGGCCTTTCAGTTCTCAGCTTGTTCGATAATCAGCTGGTGGACGTCTCCGTTGATATATCTCGACTGCGACACCTTCAGACCTTAAACCTCGCCCGGAATCTGCTCTCGACGGTCCCCGACAGCATCGGCACCCTTGAGCATCTCGAAATGCTCGATCTTGGTCACAATCGCCTCTCTGCACTGCCAGCCTCTTTTGGCGCGCTCAGAAGCCTGGTCTTTCTCTATCTCAGTAACAATCAATTAAGCAGCCTGCCGTCTTCCCTGGGTGCGCTTTCCAAGCTCCGATATATGAATATCACAGACAACCGCTTTGAGGAGCTGCCCGGTTGGATTGGTCGTCTCAGTAACCTCATTGAGCTTCGGGTTTACAACAATTCACTGACCACCCTTCCCGCAGAGATTGGAGCTTTGTCGAAGCTCGTTGAGTTACATGCCTACAAAAATCAGATTGCCAAGCTTCCCGACTCAATCGGACAATTGTCCTCGCTCGTCAAACTCAATCTTCAAGCAAACAGACTAAGAGAGCTTCCGGAAGCAATCTGTAATTTGGCCTGTCTGACTGAATTGGACTTGAGGTTCAATAATATTTCTGCGCTCCCCTCCGGTATTAACCGTCTGCGATCTCTTGAATATCTCGACCTCCGCGCCAATACGCTCACGACTTTACCAGAAGAGTTGCATCAACTGTCGAATCTGCGCAAAGTCGATCTGCGCTGGAATCGACTCGCGACATACCCGCATTACTTAACCGTTCTCGCCAGTCGAGGATGTATCGTTTACACTTAACGTTCTTCAGATGAGCCCTGCCCAGCAGATTCAAGAGTTGCTTCACAGCAAAATCCCGATCACCCGCGCCATCGGTGTGAGGGTCGAGCACTATGACGGACAACGGCTCACCCTCAGCGCACCGCTTGAAGCCAACGTCAATCATGTGGGCACAGCCTTTGGTGGCAGCCTCAATGCACTGGCGGTCCTCAGCGGCTATGGGCTGCTCTGGCTAGAGCTACAGGATACCCAGTGCCACATCGTCATTCGCGAGAGCTCGATCTCCTACGAGCGTCCGGTGTGCGGTGAGATTCGTGCTGTTTGCGTTCGTCCCGAGGCGGAGGCGCTGGCGGAGTTCAAGAAGAACTTTCATCAAAAAGGCAAAGCGCGCATCGCTCTCGCCGCGACCATCGAAGACCAGGGCATCACCGCTGTGCGCTTCCAGGGGATATTTGTCGCCCTGAGATAGCTTAATACGTGCGACGTCAAGGCAATAACAAATTAAATCAGGAGAAAGCATGACTAAATTCAAACGCTACGCGGGCGCCTCAATCATCTCGCTATTCGCGGCTCTTTGGTCCACTCAGCCGGCATCGCCGCAGGGGGTGAAGAATCAAGCGACGCCTCTCGCGCCCCACCAGCAAGTTCTCCGCGACATCTATCAAGAGTTGATCGAAATAAATACGACCGACTCCGTCGGAGACAACACGAGGGCGGCCGAAGCGATGGCGGCGCGATTGAGAGCCGCCGGTTTTCCGGCGGCCGACGTGCAGGTGCTCGTTCATCCGGGCAACGCACGTAAAGGGAACCTGGTCGCGCGTTTCCGTAGTCCCGCCGCGCGCCTCAAACCGTTGCTGCTGCTCGCGCATATTGATGTCGTCGAAGCGCGTGCAGAGGATTGGTCTGAAGGCTTAGACCCGTTCAAGCTCACCGAGCGCGACGGCTACTTCTACGGGCGCGGCACGACGGACGACAAAGCGATGGCGGCCATTTTCATCGCGAATCTGATCAGGTACAGGCAGGAGAATTTTACGCCCGTCCGTGACATCATCGTGGCACTTACGGCGGATGAGGAGGGCGGTGATTTTAACGGAGTCGAATGGTTGATCAAGAATCATCGCACTCTCGTTGACGCCGAGCTCGGTATCAACGAGGGCGGCGGCGGACGGCACCGCACGGGCGTGAAGCTTTTCAACGGTGTGCAGGCGAGCGAAAAGGTTTACCAAAGTTTCTTGCTTGAAGTGAAGAACAAGGGCGGTCATAGCTCGCTGCCCGTTAGAGATAACGCCATCTACCATCTCGCCGCCGGACTCGACCGGCTCGCGAAGTTCGACTTTCCCGTCAATCTCAACGAGGTCACCCGCGCTTACTTTGAAAGGATGTCGACGATTGAGACCGGGCAGTCGGCAGCCGACATGAAGGCGGCGACGCAGACCACACCTGACTCGGAGGCGGTCAAGCGTCTGTCCGCTTCCGCCTACTACAATGCCTTAATGCGGACGACCTGCGTGGCGACGCGGCTCGACGCCGGGCACGCCGAAAATGCCTTACCGCAGACCGCGCGCGCCGTCGTCAACTGTCGTATTCTCCCTCAGGAATCAGCGGCCGATGTGCAGCGCACGCTCGTGCGCGTGCTCGCCGATGAGCGTATCAAGGTCTCATACATCAAGGAGCCGAAACCGAGTCCGCCGTCGCCGCTTGCGCCTGAAACCATGCGCCCCATCGAAGAGACTACCGCTGCGCTGTGGCGCGGCGTACCGGTGGTGCCGATTATGGGAACCGGCGCGACCGATAGCCTCTACTTCCGACAAGTCGGGATTCCGATGTACGGCGTCTCCGGGTTGTTCGGCGACATTGACGACAACCGCGCACATGGCAGGGACGAGCGACTCGGCGTGAAAGAGTTTTACGAAGGGCAGGAGTTCTTATATCGCCTCGTCAAGGCTCTATCGGACGATAAGAGACAATAAAAATACGTTGGTGCTCTGACAAGCGGCATCACCGTTTCGTCATGGAGATGGAGGTATTGAAACGCGTTGCTGCAGGTACTCCGGAAGTGAGTATGCACTACCGGTTGCGTCAAAGAAGGTTAAGTGCTAAATGACCCGTACTTAATATGCGATTGCAGACGCCACACTGTAGCGTGCCTCTTATGTTTTATCCTTTCGTCGAAGGCCGGATGCTTCTCGCGGGTAGCGGCTTAACTCCGGCGTCAGGCGTGGTCAATTTGTGAGGTTAGAAATATGCCGCTTGACCAACTGATCCCCGGGCTCATCGGGCTTTCGATCTTCGGCATACCCACCGCGTACCTTCTGTGGCTGTGTTGGCTTGCCCTCTCCAGCCGCCGGTGGCCTTCTGCCACGGGCCGCGTAACACGTTCCAAGGTCGCGCCGGGCAGGCGCGAGCGGGCCAGTTACGACGTGCGTTACGAGTACGAAGCGTCCGGCCGCAGATACACAGGCGACCGGGTGCGGTTCGGCGGGGCGCTCAACCTCAACTCCGCCGACGCGCGCGCGACGGCCCTGCGCTACCCCGAAGGTAAGAGCGTGGCAGTACGCTACCACCCTCGGCGACCGGCAATCGCGACCTTAGAGCCGCGGGTGTCCGGATTCCTCTGGTTCTGGTTAGCGACCGTGCTGTTTATGGTGGTGAGCATTTCGGGCGCCCTGGTTGGCTGGTGGGGTTAAAGGGCTACGCATCGCCTAACGCCCGGCATGCACCCGACCGCGAGTCAGCGTGCCTCTCATCGTTAACTTGGCCGTACCGCAGTTGAATGCGCGCCGGTTAATTCGAGCGTTAGTCCCCCATGAAGCGGGGCTTCACCCCCACCGATGAAAATAAGGCCTCTAATGGAATCAACAACTTAGCTCTTATTTTCATAGCAGGTGCTTACTTGTACTCGAACGGGGAGAATTAATGACACGCGCTCTTGTTATCACAATTTTGGCAGTTGCCGCAATATGCATACCTCTAGCAGATAACGTATGGGCGCACCCACCTTGGGGCATCGCCGTTGACCGTCAGGGTCAGGTTTACATTAGCGACTTAGAAACCATTTGGAAGATCGATGCCCAGGGTAGACAAACAGTCTTCAGGGCTGGCGTAAGCGGCAGACATACGCACGAATTGACAATAGATGAAGGTGGAAACCTTTATGGCGAAGATTTGACTTACGAACCGGCGACACAGCGCTATATTAGTGCTATCTGGAAGATGACACCCGCAGGCGGTTTCTCATATGTCATCGCGCCCACCCGGAACGCGCCTAAAGGGATGAGTATATGGAGAGACCGCAACGGGAATATGTACTACTTGCAAAAGGATAATCCGAATCATGAGATTGTACTCTTGAAGAGAAGTTCGAACGGCAAGATCACCACGTTGATTGGTAGCCGTGACGCCGCCGACAAGGAACGTCAGATTGTCTTGTATAGCATCGGCGGAATGGCATTCGGAGCGGATGGCGCCTTGTACCTGACCGATGGCGATAACATTCATAAAGTGACGACGAGTGATGTAGTGACGACGCTGGTTCGTAACATCGCTGCCGAGAGTTCTTCCGGTAATCAAACCGGAGGAAATTCAACCACTCGTTTGCTTGGCTTGACCGTTGACGATCAGGGCAATGTTTTTGCGGCTGACTTCGGCAATCGGCGCGTCCTAAAGATTACGCCGAACGGTAACGTCACCACTCTAATACATGCCGAACAATCCTGGTCTCCGACCGGCGTTGCTTTCAGGAACGGAGACCTTTACATTTTAGAGAGCGGAAATACAACGCACGGCGCTCGCGTTCGTAAGCTGGCATCGGATGGACGAGTCACGGTACTTGCGACCATTGGAGAAAACGCAAGTCTCCCTACCCGCGAGAACCCTACCGGTGAAAAAACTGAGCCGATGGTTATGCTTAAGCAAAATGCTCCGTATGCTCTGATTGCCGTATGTGCGAGCGTCTTTGCTTTGACCTACGTTATCTGGCGGGTATGCAAGAGAAACTCTTGCTCATCCGCAGTAAAATGATTTAAACCCCTCCGAGCAACAGCATCTCTGGGATGAGTAGTTTGTAGCCGCCCCCTGACAACACAGTCAACCGGACGCCTCGATAGAATGCTTTTCATGATTGTCTGGTCTCTTCGTCTTGAATGCTTGATGCCGGGCGCGGGTTGATTCGGGCGTTAGGCCGCATGAAAGGACCACCAATGAAAGTTCAAGGATCCATCGAGTTCACCATCACGGAGCGAGGTCCGGAGAGGGTCGTTTCGGAGATGCCCATTCAGTCAGGCATCAAGAACCCGTTCGGAGTAGTTCACGCCGGCGCCGTCCTTTGGTTTGCTGACGTAACGGCCACGGTGTTGGTCATGGGGCCTGGTGAAGCCCGGGAACAAATGAAGGGCTTTCCCCTGGCAATCACCCTGAACGCCAATTTCCTTGGCAATCAGCACGAAGGCTCGTTCAAGGCAGTGTCGTCATTCGTGAAAAGAGGTCGCACGGTCAGCGTCGTTCGGACTATGGTCTATGGCGCATCGGAGAAGATCATAGCAGACGTTACCACTAGCCATGTGCTCTCAAAGTAGAGTCGTCCCGGGCGGACCTAACAATCGGTTCCAGGGGACGCTCCCGATTCGCGGGAGCGTCCCTGAACCTAGGCGTTAGGCACGCCTGAAAGTTGCGTCATGAAGACAAGCTGTGCAGAGTAACCACTCCTTGTTGTTGCAGGTAAGAATGACCAGCGGGTGGCAGTCACCGAGTCGGAGCAGATGGTGACCAAGGTGCGAAAGAATGGCACGCCCGTCTGGTATCTACTTGCCAAAGACGAAGGGCGCGGGTTTGCAAAGAAGGGCAACCAAGATTTCCTGTTCTGCGCAGCCGTATTGTTCGCTTCGGAATACTTGCTCAAACAGTTCGACTTAATTCGGTCACGCGGGGTATAAATCACCATTCCTGCCATGTAGTTTTACCATCCTCTCGATAGTGCGCCGCCGGCGATTGCGAGGAGCTCCCTGCTAAAGACTTGTTTGGACTCGCCGGCCTATCTCAACCCGCCAGGCCCACGGGTTCTGGATGAAAGTTCGGAAAGACTCGATTCACATCGCGATGGCCGAGAATGTTAGTAAGCACCTCGGAGAGCACGGAACGGTAGTCGAAGAGAACTTTGAGACCGCTCGGCCCCGCGATGCTCAGGGTGTTTGATCCAGGAGCCTCTTCCTCCGCGAGGCCCGGCCACTTGCCGTGGACCTTTCCCCCGTTGATGCCGTGGCCCATCGCCAACACCGCAAAGCCGCGGCCGTGATCAGTGCCAAGCGAGCCATTCTCGTAGATGCGGCGTCCAAACTCCGTCATTACCAGCGTTGTCACGCGGCCACGATGTACTGAAATGGTCGTTTGAACTTAAGACCCTTTGCGGCGTTGAATTCGTCCGAAGTGAGGATAGCCTTCAGCAGAGACTTGATGTCGCCATCAGCGGTTGTGAAGACTTCGGCGACGCGTGTGACCAGCGAAGCCGGGACGTCCTCAGAAACAAACCGTCGCACGAGTTTGGCGGCGATGTGGTTCGCGGTCGAGGGGTGACGGCAAGCGATGCTGACGAGGCGGTCCAGATCCGCGGCGCCGCCGCCGGCGGGGATCAATTGGCCCAACACACGTTTCTCGCCATCGTCGTGGAGGCTGGCGTCGAAGTACACCGTGCCTTTGCGCCAACCGGTTCTGAGTCTCCAGCCCGTCAAGCATCGTGCGGCTTCATACACATCGAGTTGAGTATAGCCACCATCCACTCCCAACGTGTGCAGCTCGAGTAACTCCCGCGCGTAGTTCTCATTTGGCATATCGCCTGGTCTTCCCTTCCTGTTCTCCTTTCCGTCGAGATATACAAGCATTGCCGGCGAAGTCGCCGAAGCTCGAATCAACTCTCTGAATCTACCCAGCGCGTGGGCGCGAATCACCAGACGATCATCTGACGGCTTGAGATATATGCAATCTCCCTTCTCGAGATCGATGTTCAGATGGTCGGTCCAGAAACCAACCATCACTTCAAAAAGTTGGCGCTTGCTGTAAACGCCGCGCAAAAGTGTATGCCGCGTGATCTCCTCACGTAACACCGGCTTTTTGTACTCGTAGCAGGTGCCTGGCTCATGCCAGATGGTTTCGAAGCGCCGCGCCCGCAAGTCGCACGCAGCATCGTCAATCCTGTCCGGCGCAAGTTGCTCTGCGATCCATTTTTCCGCGCCAATCGTCCGCACCCGGTCCAGGTCGCCCGGCCACGGGCCGTAGGCAGCGCGCGACAGCAAATGAAACGCGGGATCGATCTGCTGTCCCTCCGTGACGCTCAAACTGGCCGGGATCGACTGGCCCATCTGCCGGGTAACGCTGCTGATGAGCCGTTCGCAGCCCATCAATGGCAGCGTTGCGCCCGTCAGCCCCAGTATCTTCACCAGTGCCCGTCGCGAAGAGCTCATCAGGCTGCTCCGACTGAACCACCGGCGTGACCGGTAGCCGCTCTGTTGCTCTCGGTCAGCGCCGGATTAGTAGCAAACACCGCGAGCTTTAGCTTTGAGAGCAGGCCGAGATTGGCCGCGCCGGAGCCGATGACGATCGAAGCCGGCAGAATCACAAACCAACCCAGAAATGGAAGAAGATAGGCCAGCTCCAGGACTACACCACCGCGTAACGTCGAACGCCACGGGCGTTGCTCATCGAGCGGCGGCGCCAGCCGGTGCCCGATTGAGGTCACAAGACCAGAAACGCCCGTGTGCGCTTGCAGCATGTATAGACAGACAACACCGACGCCCGCGATCTTCCCGACAGGACCGAGCACGTTGAAGAGAATTGTGGTTACCGCGACCATCATGATCGTGATCGGCAATCCCGCGAGAAAAGAGGACCACAGACCCTTGCGGCAGCGGTCGGCGGCTGCGGCCACAGCTTCCGGCCAGAGACCGCGGCAGAGTAACCAGAAACCGGGAAGCGCCAGCATCATTCCCAGGATCACAAAAAAGATCGACATCGTATCAGCCATTAGCATAGACATAGTCCTCCTTACATCGAGTGACAATGAGCAACAGCCAACCTGGTTGAAGTGTCAACCGCGCAGTCTCTCAATTAAACGTGTGAGCAGT
>JANOGZ010000029.1:0-2330 GCA_031406255.1 Pyrinomonadaceae bacterium
GGCGGCGCGAGCGCTAATCCGCGCTGGGCGGCGGCGACGTTATCGCTCGAAAAAGCATAGTCGGTCCAGCCCGTCAGCAACAGCCGCGTGCGTCCGCCGGTCGGCGCGCCGAGATCAAGCGTCAGCGTGTGTTTCTCAGCATACCCGCGCAGACGACTGAGCGGGAAATCATCCACGTACCGGCGATCGAGCTTATCGAGAGCCGCGCGCACATCGCGGCCCCGTTCATCCGTCGCCGCCGCCACCTTCGAAGCATCGCGCGTCGCATACAGTGTGAAACGGGCGGACGAAGGATTACCCAAGCCTTCGTTCGGGTAAACCTCGACGCCCTCGGGGTGCGCGACCGCGATTAACTGCAGGCGATCGATAAAGAGAGCCTCTTCGAGCTCGTTCGTGACGCGAAGCTCGTAGCGTCCATCACGCGCTTTGAGCTGGTCGGCGCGAATGCGCACATGCTCTTCGGGGTCGGGCGCGGCGCGCACGCCCGGCGCGACCCAGTAACCGAGCTCGCCGCCGCCCATGAAATCCGTGACGAATTCGAACCGCTCGCCGTTCCAAGTGTAGAGATACGGGCATGATGAGGGTTTACGGTCGAGCTCGATGATGGACAGCTTCTGCGGCGACGATGCCGGCGATCTTTTTTTCGCGTGGCCGCTGCTACTACTACGCGCCGTCTCCGCGGCGCTCGCAAACTCCGTCTCAGTCTGCACTATTCCGGCGGGCCACTGGACGCGCACGCTATCGGGCCGCGGGCGCCTTCCCAATCCGAAAGTGATGTCCGCGGGCGCCGGCGCGGGCGTGGCCGCGTAGGTTTCGAGCTTTTGCCAGAGGCTCCCCGCGCGCGCTTCGATCTTCGCGCCGACGCCGCCCTGATTGCTGGCCCGGCCCGAAAGCCGCACCCCCACGGAGTGGTTGCGGTGGGTCCCCTCGTTGCGCAGGTATCTCAAACCTCCCGCCTTCGAGCGGACGAAGAGGTCTGTGTCGCCGTCGCCGTCCGTATCACCAGCGACGAGGAGGCGCGGCGGCGATAACAGTTCGCTTCGTGGCTGATCGCTCTCGAAGAGACCGCGTGCCGCGGCGCGTTCGCTGGCGTTCTCCCACCCGTCGCCGACGTTACGCCACACGTGTAGCGAACGGCCCGCGAGGGAAGACGAAACGGCCACCAGATCGAGCAATCCGTCATTATCATAGTCGAGAAACTGCGCGGCCATGTGCGCCGTAAGCTGCCGGCCGGTCTGGCTGCCGAGAGCATCCGGCGCCGCTTCGAGGCGAAAACGTCCCCGCGCATCACTCAGGGCGAAGAGACCGGGCGCATCGGCGCGACCGAAAAAGAAATCTATGAACCCGTCTTTATTAACGTCGCCCGCCGTGGCGCTTGTGAACGCGCCTTTAGTATCGAGTCCCGTCTCCTGGGCGACATCGCGAAACGAACCGTCGCGCATATTTCTCCAGAGCGTCGGAGCCCGATCATAATTAACGACGAGCAGATCAATATCACGACGATTGTCATAATCGGTCGGCACGATCGCCACGGCGTGCCCGCGCGCGCCTTCCACCCCGGCCAGCGACGTGATGTCGCGGAACGTGCCATCGCCGTTATTGCGGAGCAGCAGGTTCGGCGCCCCCGCGAAATCGCGCGGGAAAGCAAGCGTCTTCGGCGCCACGGCGTCGCGCGCGGCGGCGCCCCCCGGCGCTTCCCCGGCGAAGGTGGTGAAGCCCGGGATGAAGAGATCGAGATCGCCGTCGTGATCTACGTCAACGAAGGCGGAAGAAACCGACAGGTGCGTGAACGCGGGAATGTTTGCGGAGACGGTCTGGTCAGAGAAGCGTCCGTCGCCCTCATTGCGGTAGAGCGCGCTCCGGCCCGCGTAACGCAATACGAAGAGGTCCGTCTTTCCGTCGTTATCATAATCGCCCGCCACGGCGCCGATCCCGACGCCGCCCGCCTCCTCTGCCCGGAGCGTCCCGGAGCGTTCCGTCACGTCCACGAATTTGCCGCCATCATTGCGGTAAAGACGTTGGCCCGGAGGGGCGAGCTCGAACAGGTCGAGATCGGCATCGCCATCGAAATCAAACAGCGTCGCCCCGCCACCGAAGGCGGCGGCCAACTCCCTTTTCACTTCCTCAGAGAGATCGGCATTATCAAGAACAAAACCAAAGATGGTGTCGCCGTTTCGCGCGACCGACGGCGGCGCCGTTGTTACGCTCGGTCGTCGTTCGTCAGCCCTTTTCCTTGACCCATCCGGCAGTGCGGCAGCGGTCGCCTCAACGAATCTGACGTCCGGCGTCGCGCGGTCGATCAGTTCGGATTCGGCGCCGGTCGAGATGAC
>JANOGZ010000329.1:0-13116 GCA_031406255.1 Pyrinomonadaceae bacterium
CATCACCAGCGCGCCCAGGACGCCCCAGAACAGAACGCGGTGCTGGTACCGCGCCGGCACTTGAAAATAAGAGAAGATCAGCAGGAAGACGAAGAGATTATCCACCGACAGAGATTTCTCGATCAGATAGCCGGTGATGTATTTAAGGCCGCTGTCATTGCCGAGATAATAAAAGACGCCGGCGCCGAAGATCAGCGCCAGCGTGATCCAGACGATGCTCCAGATCGTCGCTTCCCGGTAGGTGATGGCATGGGCATGACGGTTGAAGAGGCCGAGGTCTATGAGTAGCATGAGCAGGATGAAGGCATTGAAGCCCACCCAGGCCCAGATCGAATATCCCATCATAATGGCTAACATATAGCACTCGCGCCGCTGCACTAGCAACCCGGGGAGCACGGTCTGGAAGAGTGGCTGCCGGGCGCGCCACCTCGCCGAAGCGCACGGGGCGGTTGCGACGACACACACCTCTCAATTACAATTTACCGTTTACGGTATCGGGACCTCGCCCGCAGGGGTTACTGGGCATTCGACTAAACCAGGATTTGATATGTTCAAGTCGCGGGTCGCCGATTTACTGAAAGCTTATTCGGGAAGGATATCGTATGCTGAAACAGCTAAGCCGTCTGGAGCGAACGCGGAGCGTGATCATCATCGCATTCGCCAGTGTGATGGCCCTCAGCCTGCTCTTTTTCTATGCGCCGAGCCGCAACAGTGCGAACACGGCGCCCACCACGAACAGGGAAGTGCTCGCCCGCGTCGGTGACGATAAGATCACGGTCGGCGATCTCAACTTGCTCAAAGAAAATTACCAGCAAATGCTGGGCGGTCAGATCAGCCTCGCCCAGCTGGGAGGCGATCGACGCTTGCTCGACGGATTGATCCGCGATCGCATCGTCGCGCAGGAAGCGGCACGCATCGGCCTCTCTCCCTCGGATGCGGAAGTGGCCGAAAATATCCGCGAACAATTCAGCGTCGCCGGCAAGTTCGTCGGCTTTGATCGTTACAAAGAGGCGGTCGGTTCGCGCTACGGCAGCATCGAGCGCTTCGAACAACAGGTGCGTGATTCGGTCGCCGCCGAAAAACTGCGAGCCTTTGTCACCGCCGGCGTGCGCATCTCAGACGAAGAAGTGCAGGAAGACTACCAGCGCCGCAATACCACATTCGAGCTCGTCTATGTGCCGGTCGCCGCCGACCAGGTGGCGAAGAATATCAATCCTTCCGAAGAAGAACTCCGCTCCTTTTACGACCAGCACAAGACGGATTTTCGTATTCTCGAGCCACAAAAGAAGGTCCGTTATCTGTTCATCGATCAGGCGAAGGTCGGCGAGCGGATGCAAATTTCCGACGAAGACCTGCGCGCCGAATACGACAAGCTGTCTCCGGAAAACAAACAGGCGGGCGTCCGCGTGCAGCAAATCGTTTTGAAAGTCGCGCGTGAAGACCTCGACGAGGGGGTGCGCGCGAAAGCCGAAGAGTTGGTGAAAAAGGCGCGCGGCGAGGCAGGCAGCACTACTTCCGTGGACGCCTTCGCCTAACTCGCGCGCGGCAACTCTGAAGACCCGACGACGGCGCGCACCGGCGGCGCGGTGCCCGCGATCGTCCGCAAGAATCCGAACAAGCCGGATGATCCGTTGCAACGCATTTTAACGCTCGATGAGGGAGAAGTCTCGGAGCCGATCAAATACGGGACGGCTTATTACATCTTTCGGCGCGGCGAAACGGTCGAGAAAAAGTTTGAAGATGCCCGACCGGAACTCCTCGCCTCGCTACGCAATCGCCGCTCGTACGCCACGGCCGCGCAATTGGCCGGACGCGCCGCCGAAGCATTGAAAGAGAGTAAGGACTTTCAAAAAGTGGCCGGCGAGCTGGCGGCGGAGGCCAACGCGAAGCCCGCCGACATGGTTCGCGAAACGCCTTTCGTCAAGCCCGGCGATGATGTGCCCGAGATCGGCAGTTCGCCACAGTTCGAGCAGGCCATCGAGCCGCTCAACAATCCGAATGACATGGGGGATCGCGTCAGCATCAAAGGCGGTTTCGCGATCCCGATGCTTCTCGAAAAGAGAGAACCGCGGATTCCCGATTTCGACGAGGTAAAAGATAAAGTGACGGAGCGCGTGCGCGACGAACGCGCCCGTGCGCAACTCGAACAGACCGCGCGCGAGCTGGCGAGCGGCGCGAACGCGGCCGGTGACCTGAAGGCGGCGGCCGAACGCCTCGGCCTGCAAGCGCAGACGGCGGAAAATTACAAGCTCGGCACGCCGCTCGGCGGGGCCGGCACAAGCACCGCCGCCGATGAGGCGATCTTCACTCTGAAGGCGGGCGAAGCGACCAGGACGCCGATCAAGATCGGCGACACATGGGTCGTTATCGGCGCGACGAAACGCACCGAAGCCGACCTCGCGGAGTTTGCCAAACAGCGTGATGAACTAGCGCGCACCGCGCTCGCGGCGCGTCGTAATCAGGTCTTTGAAGACTACATCGCGGGTGCTCGGGCGCGCCTCGAACGCGACGCCGAGATTCAGATCAATGAGGACGTTCTCGCCAAAATGGCCGAAGCCGAAGGGCCTTCCGCCGCGCCGCCACAACTCGGCGGCGCGCCCATCTCGCTACCGCCCGAGCCCTGAGAACGGCGGCATCAACTCTTTGGGCGCAAGCCCGGACTCAGATAAAGACGCGCCGAAGTAGATCGGGTCCGGAAATTTGCCGGAGAAAACATGATGAGCCGCCTGATCGATCAGGCGGCTCATCAATTTGTCGCGCCATAAGTCAAGCGCGCGTGCCGGGCGCGGCAATGCTTATCTGTCGCGAGAGGGAGGTCGACCGCCCGTCAAACTCTTCATCTCGCGGATAAACGGCGCGAGATCGGATTGGGCAACCAGCAGCTTAATCTGCACTTCGGCGCCCTGCGCGGTGATGCTCAGGTTCTTGAGAAAAGGCGGAAGACCCATCACGACGCCCGTGCCGGGCAGCGCGACGCTCTGATCGCCCGAAGGTTTAAGCAACGTCAGCACCTGACTGATGGCGCGCGCCTGATCATCGGTCTCCGCGCGGAGACCGATGAGCGTCTCGATGTCGGCGGGCGTGACGCTGGTCGATCCGTAAATCTGGCGGATGCCGGTGAAATTCTTGCTGATCGGGTCGGCGCCGAGGCCGAGACTCTGCGCTAAAGATGGCGGCACGTTTCCGCTGAAGCCGAGCACCGCGCTCGGGTTGCGCGTCGCCAGCGCGATCAGTTCTTCATTGGCGCCGGGGCCGCCGCGCAGGCCCGCGTCGATCGTGGCGCGGACGCTCTCGAGATCGCCGACGGCGATCATATTGGTGTCGAGCACGGTCAATGCCATCGTCTGTGGGACCCTGTTCTTCGCTGCGCCGGACGGCGCCACCGGCCCGAGTTGCGCTTTTCGAGCGCGCTGCCGGCGGCGCGAGGGGGCGGGCGTCGGCTTGATCCGCGTCGCTGCCGGCTGGG
Organism: Pyrinomonadaceae bacterium; assembly: GCA_031406255.1. Taxonomy (GTDB): domain Bacteria; phylum Acidobacteriota; class Blastocatellia; order Pyrinomonadales; family Pyrinomonadaceae; genus JANOGZ01. The sequence goes on from JANOGZ010000329.1 coordinate 3,467, forward strand.
TGAGCACAGAGATGGTTCTCCCCTGATACTGCTCCTCGCGCCGCGTGATCGGCTTGTTACTTTTCCGCGAGGCCGCGAGCACGGCATCCGTCAGTGCCGTCGCATCGAAGCGGCCATACGCGATGGCGATGAACTTGAAATTATCGCCCCCCGCCAGCGGCAGGCCAGCGAAACGCGCGCCGAGCGCGAAACCATCAAACGAGCGCGGGTCAATACCCGCCTGCTGCCCCACCTCGTCGAGTTTTGTATTGAGTTCGGCGAGCAGGGCCGGATTGGTGGCGAGGATGCTGGGCAGCGCTTCTGTCAGCAGCCGCTGCGTGTCAATGAACACGATCAAATCCGAAGCCGGGAGCGCGGCGAGAGCGCTCGTGGCAGCCGGCGCGGGTGGAGTTGTCGTCGCGGCGGCAACGGGTGAAACGATGGCCGCGTGCGGTGTCTGACCGCCGGCCGAAGTGAGCATTGTCAGCGTCAAACAGAGCGTGAGTAACGATGTGTTTATTTTTCTATGCATAACGATAAATCGTACCTCTTGATGGGAACCGCCTTCACAGTAGTGTCAAACGAAGCGCGACGAAGACGCGCCCGAACTTACTCTACTACAGTGGCACGGGCGTTTTAAAGAAGCAATCTACGGAAGCCTTTCCCGGCGCGGGTATAATCAGGTGAAAAGCGAGAGAGCCGCGTGCTCGATACCGGCAAGCGGCTCTCTTTATTAATCTAAGGGGTTCTCCCGTCAGAAGACGCGCACGAGCGTTGTGACGTCTGTCTGCGCGAGTTCCAGGCTGATCTGAACCTCATTTCCCTGCGCCCCTACTTTCAGGCTGTCGATCGCATTCTGCGCGAGTTTGCCTTTATCGCCCGAAAGCCGGGAGACGAAGAGCGGGGCGAGCTGTTTGACGGCGGTGAGCGTATCGCTCAAGTTGCGCGCATCGGTCGCGCTTCCGGTGCGCAGTACGGTGAGCATATCGAAGCCATTCGCGGTGCTTCCGACAGAGCCGTAAAACTGGCGAATCGAGGCGATGCTTTTCGCGATCTCCTCGTTGCCGAGATCGAGGCCGCGCGTCATTGACGCGGGCAGATTTCCACCAAACCCGATGATCGCGTTCGGATTGCGCGTCGCCAGCGTGACCATCTCCGGGCTGACCCGCCCGCGGCCAGCGCTGGTGTCAATGGCCGCGCGCACGCTTTCGGGTTTGCCGATCGCCAGCGTGTTGGCATCGAGCGCGGCCACCGCCACATCACTCAATCTCATGTTAAACAGCCCGAACAATTTCACCTGCTCATTCAAAGTGAAAACATAAATCGTTTTTCCGCTGTACTGCTGTTCCTGATACCTGCCCTTGGAGGCCAGCCGACCGGCGGCGACGAACGCGCCGGGGTTGAACGTACCATGGGCGACGGCAACCGGCTCTAATTTCGTCCTGTTGGGCGACGGACTGGTCAAGCGCACGCCGATCGCGACCCGGTCGAATGAGCGGGCATCGATGCCCGTCCGCGCTCTGAATTTATCTATCTCGGCGGTGACCTCGGCGAGCTTGGCCGGGTTGCCGGCCAGCGCGCGGGGAATAGCCTCTGTCAGCAAGCGGCGCACATCAACGAACATCACCGCGTCAGAAGCCGGAAGCGGCACGACCTGAGCAGGTGCCGCGGCCCTCGTGTAGATCAGCGCCGGTGCGCTGCTGCGCCGGGCCTGCCCCGCGGCGCTTGAACCAACCACCGTAAACGCGATGACAAAAGCGAGAAACGAAGCGTAGAAATTTTTTCTCATGAAAATTGATTCAACCTTCCCGAAGTCTGTAAAAGATTTCCGGCCCGTGTGCCCAGGTCGTGCCGTCAACAAGGAATCACAAGGGAGATGGGCGGTGCGCCATTCGGATGCGCCCGACGCCGCACCGGGTTGGCCCTCAAAGAAGACGGCACATACTTTTCTCCGCGGGACAGGGAGAGTCTTTAACGCCGACACGCGCGCGACCAGCAGGGCGCTGCCCATCCCGCCGCTGATGCAGTGTGTCGCGAGACCGCGCCGTGCGCCGCGTTTCGCCATCTCGTGCAACCATCGCTTCGCTCATCCTCGACTGAAAATTATCCATCGGCGCTAAAGCGTTCCCCTGTTACCGGCCGCTAAATTTTGCCTGCTGATTACCCAAAGATGTTAGCATAGGGCGCCAGAGACCTCGAACCGGGCACCAGACTCTCACGGCCTTCGATCGCTCGCGCACGGATCGCAGCGGCACTGGTTTCCGACTTCCGGCTCAAGTCTTTTCATGGAACGCCTCACAAATCGAGACGAAACGGAAATTGCGCGGCGTCGCCTGACCGAAGCGCTCGAAGCGCGCGTCGAGTGGTTCTGCGCGGAGCGACGAGGCGGCGCGCGTGTTCCGCTCCGCAAAGGCGAATGGGAGCTCTTCTGCGCGGCCCATGGAGGCTTGTTCTTTACTTACTGGAGTGACGTGGGAGGAGCGCGCGTCTGCTGGCGCGTTGTCGCCTGGAACAGAAGCGATGAGAGAGTGGTGCTCGAAGTGGTCAGGCGGATGGGCGCAGAGCGCGCCACACTCGAACTGATACCGCGCGCGTGGGCGCGCGACGCTGCCGATACTCTCGCGGCCGCACGTCGCGGGGCCGGCGACCAACTGGCCGCGCTCGTCGCCGCCACCCTTGCGGGCGCGACAGTCGAACGCGTCGGGTTGAGTCCGGGAGCGCGCCGCGGCCAGCCCGGACGCTATGCGCGTATCCTGTTCCGGCAGGGTCGCCAGCGCATCGCCGTCACGGGCCCGGTCGCCGCTCTCGGCCCGCATGAGACGGACGCTTTTCTTGCGTCGTCGCTGATCTGGTTTATGCGTCTTCAGCGCGGGGCACGAGAAAAGACGCGCGCCCGCTCGATGAGCTTCATCGTCCCGCCGGAGCTTACCGCCGTGGTGGCCGCACACGTGTCTTTGCTGCGCGAAGAATTACGGCGCTCGCTACAGTTATACGAAATGGATGACGCGCGCCAGACCCTCACCCTCAGTACCGTACCCGCCCTCGGCGAAGCGCTGGCCGTCGCCACTGCGCCCCGGTTTTCACTTCCCGTGGTGACGCCGCTGAGCACTTCGGCGGCGCGGATCGTCGCTCTTGCGCCCGGTGCGATTGATGTGGTGCGCGCCCGCCGTGGCGAGACGCTGCGTTTTCGCGGCCTCGCCTTCGCGCGCGTGCGGCGCGTGCTGAATAAAGAGTACGTCTGGTTCGGATTGTCTCCCGCGCCGCAGCGTCGTCTGCTCGACGAAGATGTCTGGCCGCAGTTGGTGAAGCTCGTGCGCGAACTCGACGAGCATCGCTGCGCCGAAGCGAGAAATCAACACCACGCGTTTTACCGGTCGGCTCCGGAAGCGTGGCTCGAAACGTTGCTGCGACGCGATATCAGTCAACTCGACCCGGGGCTCATCGTCGCACCGCTGTATGCACAGTTTCGCACTTCGCGCGACGCGCGTGTGGGCGCGCGCCCCGTTGATCTCCTCGCCATCCGGCGCGACGGTCGGCTCGTCGTCATCGAGTTGAAAGTTTATGAGGATGCCGCGCTTCCCCTGCAGGGCGCAGATTACTGGCGCAGAGTAGAGATGCACCGCCGCTCCGGTGATATTCAACGCGCGCGCTTGTTCGGCGATGCCGTGATCGCCGACAAGCCGCCGCTCGTTTACCTCGTCGCGCCGCTGCTTCGCTTTCACCGCGCCTTGACGACGCTGGCGCGCGCCATCACGCCGGCCATCGAGCTGTACCGCTTTGATATTAACGAAGACTGGCGCGCAGGCGTGCGCGTCGTGCGCCGTCAACGCTTGAACGCTTCGGCAAGCTGACGCGGGAAGGTGTAGAATGGCGGGAAAGACATCACGCGCTTAATTGTTCCTGAGATGAAAGCGGCGACGCGGGCCGAACGAAATGGCGTGTCGTCGTCAGCCGGCGCGGAAGCTATCAGAAAAAAACGTTCGCCGTGCCGGCGGGCTTCAACCGGCGCGCGCTGCTCGACCGAGGTGAAAGGGCACGTGCTGGCAAAAGGAGAGCTGGTTGGCACGTATCAAAGGAAATAAGCGGCTGCGAAGGGCGACAAGCGGGACGCTGATTCTCTGCGCGCTGGCGGTGCTGTCGTTGTGCGCGGTGAGCCCGCCGCCTCTTCATGCGGCGCAGGAGACGACGACACCAGCGCAGCGCGTGGAGGGCGTCGTGACGGATGAGGCCGGAGCTTTCGTCGCCGGGGCGGAGGTCCGCGTCACGTCCGCGTCGCGCGTCGTCGCCGAGACCACCACGGACGCCGCCGGGCGATTCGCGCTCAGCGTCACTTCAGCAAAGATTGACGCTCTCGGCGTTCGGGCGCGCGGCTTCGCCGGGTACGAGCGCGCGTGGGAAGCGCTCGTGCGGGACGGCGCAGGAGGCGTGCGCATCACGCTCGCGCCCGCGCCCGTCGCGGAGCAGTTGACGGTGACGGCGACGCGCACGGAAACACGTCTGGGCGAAACGGCGGCGAGCGTCGTAGTTCTCTCGGAAGAGGCGCTGTCGAACACCGCCTCCGTCACGCTTGACGACGCGCTGCGTCAAGTCGCGGGCTTCCAACTGTTCCGGCGCGCGGGCAGCCGCACCGCGAACCCGACCGCGCAGGGCGTCAGCTTGCGCGGCGTCGGCGCGAGCGGCGCGAGCCGTGCTCTCGTCACGCTCGACGGCGTGCCGCTCAACGACCCTTTCGGCGGATGGGTTTACTGGAGCCGTGTGCCGCGCGAGTCTGTCAACCGTGTCGAAGTCCTGCGCGGCGGCGCTTCAAGTCTTTACGGGAGCGCGGCCCTGGGCGGCGTTATCAACATCTTCACACGACAACCGGAGACGCCGACGCTCACGCTCGACGCGTCTTACGGCAATCAGTCCACGCACGACGTTTCGCTTTTCGCGGGCGGGCGTCGCGGGGCGTGGGACGCAAGCCTTGCCGCCGCGTCGTTCCGCACCGACGGCTACCGTCTCGTCGGCGAGCGCGAGCGGGGCCGCGTTGATACTCCCGCCGGGTCGCGCCACACGTCGATTGATCTCAGCCTCGGGCGGCGCTTCTCGCGGCAACAGGGATCGCGGGAAGCGGGCCGTGTTTTTCTGCGCGGGGCGCTATTCGGCGAAGCGCGCGCGAACGGCACGCCGCTGCAAACCAATCGCACGCATCTGCGGCAGTTGAGCGTAGGCGTTGACTGGCAAACGGAACACGCGGGGACGTTTTCGCTGCGAGCCTACGGCGGCGCGCAAGTCTTCGATCAAAACTTTTCCGCCGTCTCCGCCGACCGGGAAGGCGAAACCCTGACGCGCGTCCAGCGCGTTCCCTCACAAACCTTCGGCCTCACGTCGCAATGGTCGCGCGTGTTCGGCGCGAGGCACACGCTGGTCGCCGGGGCGGAGTGGCGCGGGGTGCGCGGCGCGAGCGATGAGATCGTTTTCGTGGCGGGGCGTGCGTCGTCGCTCGTCGGCGCGGGCGGGCGCGAACGTACCCTCGGCGCGTTCCTCGAAGACATCGTGCGCGTCACCCCGCGCCTGATCCTGGGCGTCGTCGCGCGCGTCGATAACTGGCGCAATTATTCGGCGCAGCAGGCGACGCGACCCCTCGCGCCGGCGACAGCCGCGGCGTCAATCGCACGTTTTTCAGATCGCGCTGAGACCGCCTTCAGCCCGCACTTGTCCGCGCTCTACAAAGCGAGCGGAACGATTTCGCTCAACGGTTCCGTCTACCGGGCGTTCCGCCAACCCTCGCTCAACGAGTTGTACCGCAGCTTTCGCGTCGGCGATGTCCTGACGCTCGCCAACGAGCGCCTGCGGGCCGAGCGGCTCACGGGAGGCGAAGTCGGAGCGAGCTTCACAGCGCCCGACCACCACCTGGGCCTGCGCGGCGCGTTCTTCTGGGCCGAGATCACGCGCCCCGTCGCCAACGTCACACTGGGCGTCACGCCCGCTCTCATCACGCGGCAGAGACAAAATCTAGGGCGCACGCGCACGCGCGGGTTGGAACTGGACGCGGAGGCGCGGCTCACGGATCGACTGACCGTTTCAGGCGGATACCTGCTGGCCGATGCCACGGTCGTCAGTTTTCCCGTGAGCCGCGCGCTCGAAGGCCTGCGCCTGCCGCAAGTGCCGCTCCACCAGCTTACTTTTCAGGCGCGCTACACGGACGCCCGGCGGCGCTGGAACGTCAGCACGCAGGGACGCGCATCGAGCGCGCAGTTCGATGATGATCAGAACCGTTTTCGCCTCGACCGCTATTTCGTGCTCGACTTCTTCGCGGCGCGGCGCGTCGCGCGCCACTGGGAAGCCTTTGCCGCGGTCGAGAACGTGTTTGACCGCCGCTACGCGGTAGGCCGCACTCCGGTCACAACGTGGGGGTCGCCGGCACTGGCGCGCTTCGGAGTCAGGCTCCGACTCGGAGCGGAGCGGGGATGGTCACGCCCCACGTCGGAAAGACTCACATCACGATAGTTGAAGCACGCCCGCTTCGATGCAGGCCGTGCTCTCAGAGAGCTTTACCAGTTCGGTCAGCTTATCCATACGGCGCGGACAACCCCCGTGCGCGCAGGCTACAACAATGAACTCTCAAGGGATGATCAATGGCACGGCGCGCGTCGATCACTGCTTCACCTCATGGGACGAAAGCGGTTGCAACTGAAGCCCGAACGCCTGCGGATTTTCGCCGATGATCGCGGCGGCGAAAAAGCGCGGCACGTAATATACACTCTCTTTTTGAAACGTCTCGTCAAGCCGGTCACGGGCGGCGGTCAACGCGCAAATGCTGCACCGTTTAGTTTGATCGTCGAGAACGAGTTGCAGATCGCGCGCCGTCCCCGGCCGGCCACGATTATATGAGAGCAGCGCGAGCGCTTCCTTCATCGGATCATCTTTGAATTGCTTGAGGCCGTCGGTGATATAGCGCGCGGCGGCGTCGGCAGATTTTTCCACGTCCAACAGTTCCGGCGCCGTCAGGCCATAGCGCCCCCCGGTCTTCGGCAGAAATTGAAACATGCCGATCGCTCCCATCGAGTTCGGTGCCTGAATGTTGAGGTATTCGGATTCAATCAACGGAAGGTAAAGGCCGATGAGCGGCGACACGTTGCGCGCCCTGAACGCGCTGATCAACGTCGGCGCGAAGGTCCGCCCGCGCTCGAAGACAAAACGCGCGTCGCCTTTCCCTGGCCGGTCGCCGCCGTTGTTGCCGATGCGCCGCACGTAGTAATCGACAGACTTCTGGATCTCCGTTTCAAACGCCGGCGTGAATTCGTACTCCGTTCCGGACATCTGGCGGGCGATGAGCCGCGCCCGCTCCGCGACGAACGACGCCTGCTCGGCCTGCGACATCGCTTGATAGAGCCTACCCGTCGGCGCCGTCTGCGCGGGGGCGGCCGGCGCGATAGTGGTCAAAGAAGTTATCACGGCGAGCAGTAAAAGAAGCATTCTTCGGGATTTCATTCGTTATTCCTCACTTGTTTTGATTTGAAATGAGAGCATTTAAAGCGTCCCTCAATTCAATAAGCGAGAAACGGGGGCGAAAGTGTTCACCGGGTCAGATAATTTTCGCGGGCCATGAAAAAAATTCAAGAACGCGTATTGCTACCGGGCGTGATGTAAGATGCTAGAATCGGCTCTGACCGAGTCTTTAAAGACCGCAGGGAACGGACTTGAATGACTTTGACTCTTTCGCCGCAGGGTGTGACGGAACTGCTGCTCGAATGGCAGCAGGGAGACAGCGGCGCGCTCGATAAGCTGACTCCTTTGGTCTACGACGAATTGCGTCGCATCGCGCATCGTTACGTGCAGCGGGAGCGCGACGGCCACACGCTCGAGACCACGCGCTGGTCAACGAGGCTTATCTGCGTCTCGTCGGGGGGCAGCAAATCGAGTGGCAGAATCGAGCGCACTTCTTCGCCGTGACGGCGCAGGTGATGCGTCACGTTTTGATCGACCACGCGCGGCGGCGCCATTACGCCAAACGCGGCGGCGAAGCGCAGCAGGTCTCGCTTGAAGATGCCTCCGTGATGTCTCACCAGCGTGCCGCCGAACTCGTCGCGCTCGACGAGGCTCTGGATGAGCTTGCGAAACTCGACCCGCGTAAAGGCCGTGTCGTCGAACTGCGTTACTTCGGCGGGTTGAGCCTCGAAGAGACGGCAGACGTTCTGGAGGTTTCGCCGATGACCGTGCGCCGCGACTGGCGCGCGGCGAAAGCGTGGCTCTATCGCGCGCTCAAGGGAAGTGAAGATGACTCCTGAACGATGGCAAGAGGTGGAAGAAGTATTACAGGCGGCGCTCGATCGCCCGCCGCGCGAGCGCGCTTCGTTCCTCGACGAAGCGTGTGCGGGCGATGACGAGTTGAAAAGCGAAGCGACGGAGTTGATCAATGCTCACGACGAAGCCGGCGACTTCATCGAACAACCCGCCATCGCGCAGGACGCGCGCGTGATAGTCGGCGACCAGCCTGATGTCAACAGCGGGCGCGTCGTCGGCCCGTACAGGATCATCGAGCGGCTCGGGGCGGGCGGCATGGGCGAAGTTTTTCTGGCGCAGGATACGCGGCTCAGTCGCCTCGTCGCGTTGAAGATTCTGCCCGCCTACTTCGTTTCGGACGACATGCGCCTCGGCCGTTTTCAAAGGGAAGCGCGCGCCGCTTCGGCGTTGAATCATCCGAATATCCTTACGATTCACGAAGTCGGAGAGTCCGCCGAAGTGCGTTTTATCGCCACCGAATTCATCGACGGGCAGACCCTCCGCGAGTTGATCGGGCAGCGGGATTCGGCGCTCGAAGATGTTCTGGATGTTGCTGTCCAGGTCGCCTTCGCGCTCTCCGCAGCGCACGCCGCGGGGATCGTCCACCGCGACATCAAGCCGGAGAACATCATGCGGCGCACCGACGGTATCGTGAAGCTTCTGGACTTCGGTATCGCCAAGTTGATGGAGCAGCCGCCACCCGGGCTTTCAAACGAAGCCCCGACAATGCTCAAAGCCCAGACCGAAACGGGCATCGTGATGGGAACGGTCGGTTACATGTCGCCGGAGCAGGCGCGCGGTCTTGCGGTCGACGAACGCACGGACATCTGGAGTCTGGGCGTTGTGCTCTATGAAATGCTCACCGGTCGCCTGCCGTTCACGGGCGCAACGCGCATGGATACGCTGGTCGGCATCCTCGAGCGCGAAGCCCCGCCGCTTTTTCCAGTTACGAAAGATACGCCCCCGGAGTTACCGCACTTACAGCGCATCGTCGGCAAAACTCTGCGCAAGGAAAGAAGCGAGCGGTATCAGACGGCAGCGGAGCTGCTCGCCGACCTGAAAAGCGTCAGACAGCAATTGGACCTCGCGGCGATATTCAATGGGCAAGCCACGCCGGATGCGGTGCGCGTCGCGCGCGCGCGCCGGCCGCACTATCGTCATGTCGTGGCCGCGCTCGTCGCGGCAGCGTTGCTGATGGTGGTGATGGCCGGAACGTTTCTTTACAGACGTTCGGCGGCGCGCCGCAATACCCTCATGCCGGGCGCCCCCCCCGCAGCCGCCGCGACGAGGGAAAAACTCTACGCGCAGATGAGCGAGGCGGAGCAACTCGCTTTCATTGACGAACAGGAACAGCGCATCTCCGCGATGATGGGCGACCGTCCCGTAAAGCTTAACGGAGAAGCCCT
>JANOGZ010000340.1:0-6307 GCA_031406255.1 Pyrinomonadaceae bacterium
TAGCGACTTGTGCGGACGCTTGAATATTAACCAGGCGGCCCACGGAAAAGAATCGGACAGAGGGAAATTATGAAGAGTCTCTTGAAGTCCCTGCTCACCGTCGTGGGACTTGTCGCCGTGTTGGGAATCGCGGGTATTGAGGCAGCTTACGCAGACACCATCGCCTATTCCACATCAGAAGGATTCGCCTTTTCGGGCGCGATGAGCGGGAATAACTCTAATGTTATTACTTTTAGTCCCAATTCATTTACGCCAACTATAACTTTTAGTGGATTTATCTACGATTCATTTGATCTCCCCATCCTGGTGCCATCGAGCGGAAAGGCAACGCTCGAAGCGACGATCGCGGCTCCGACCGTTATCCCTGAACCGGCCGCGATGATTCTACTCGGTATGGGTCTGGCGGGAGTCGCCGCTAGCGCACGTAAGCGTCATAAGGCGCGCAACGAGCAAGACTAGCTCTCGTCTGCGATACGCTTATCGAAACTCCTCAAGATTATCCAGGACGGAACGGTTCAGTAAGAGATAAACCGCTCTGTCCTTTTAGCGTACACCGGCTGTTAGCGCTCTCGCTTTTGAAAATTTTGTTTACGGGTCTTTTTTTTGGAGAAGCGGGCGCATTAATCGTTTTCTATTAATTACCGGAAAAAGGTTGGCTGGAAGCGAAGCGGCAGGCAAGACGGGAGGGCGCGATGAGCGCCTAATTTTTTTGCCTTTTCAGGGACATGTGCCCTCCGGGGCGGCGAACCGCGCGCGGATCTGTTTGACCCGCGCGCGGTTCTCTCTTTATCATCGCCGTCGTGCAAAAGATCATTTCAGCAGCCGAGATGCGCGAGATTGACCGCCTGACGACCGAGCGGTACGCCACGCCCTCCCTTTTACTGATGGAAGCCGCCGCGGCGGCTTCGGCGCGCAGCATCGCCGCGTGCTTTTCTTATAACGTATCGCGCAAGACCGCATATATTCTCTGCGGACGCGGCAACAATGGAGGCGACGGCGCGGCGCTGGCCCGCGCCCTGTGGATGAGGGGCGCGCAGGTAGATGTCGTCTTGTTCGGCCGAGTCGAAGACACAAAGGGCGACGCGCGCACCAACTTTGAAATCGTGCGCCGTCTCGCCAGCTTCGAGGCCGGCTCAAGCGATCACCCTTCCCCTTTATCATTCATCGAATGTGACACGATCGCGGCGTGGGAAGACATCACAGGCCGGCGGCGGAGCTACGATATTATTGTTGATGCGCTCTTCGGTACCGGTCTGACGCGCCCGCTCGAAGGCGTATACCGCAAAATCATCGACCATCTCGCGCTCATCCGCACGGCGCGCGAGGGGGCGCAGGGCACGACCGTAGCGCGTCCGCTGATCGTCTCGCTCGATGTCCCGTCGGGCCTCAACGCCGACTCTGCCGAACCTATCGGTGCAGCGGTCAGGGCTGATTTGACCGTCACGTTCACGGCTCCCAAACCGGCCAACGTGCTGCCGCCCGCAGCCTACTTTGGCGGGCGGCTCGTCGTGGCAGATATCGGCTCACCGCCCGCGCTCCTCAACGCCGCTTCATCGCGGATGTTTCTGACCGAGCCATGTGACGCCAGCGTGTGGCTAAATACTACGCGTTACACACCGGATTCTTACAAGAATACACACGGACATGCCCTGATCATTGCCGGGTCGCGCAATCTGACGGGCGCCGCTGTGCTCTGCGGCGAGGCGGCGATGCGCTCTGGCGCGGGGTTAGTCACTATTGCCGTGCCCGCATCGGCGTCGGGCGCTGTCTCCGCGCGCGTGATGCCGGAGGTCATGACTGCTTCTCTTCCCGAAACAAAACAGGGCGCAGTGTCCTCCGCGGCCGTCGAGCAGGTAGTGAAGCTCGCCGAGCGCGCCACCGTCATCGCCATCGGGCCGGGTCTCACATCAGATGATGAGCAGACGCGCGCGTTCGTGCGCGCTGTTGTCGAGCGGCGCACAACTCCCGTCATCATCGATGCCGATGGGCTAAACGCGCTGGCCCCCTGGCCCGCCGATTTGCATGGCTCCGCCGAGCTTCCGCTCATTCTGACGCCACACATCGGCGAGATGCGACGCCTGATCGGCGCTACCGATCAAACGGCGCTGAGCGATCGCGCTGGCATCGCGCGCGAATTCGCTGCTAATCATCAGGCTGTTGTGGTCTTGAAGGGTGCGCGGACGATCATCGCCGCTCCTGATGGTCGCGTCTTCATCAATCCGACCGGCAATGCGGGACTCGGCACGGCCGGGTCCGGCGACACGTTGACCGGGCTCATCACCGGCTTCAATGCGCAGGCTTATGCAACTTTGCGCAACGAGGCAGATGCCGTCTCCGCCACGATCGCCGCCGTCTTTCTCGGGGGTCTGGCCGGTGACATCGCGGCGCAGGAGGCGGGCATGCGCACGCTCGTCGCCTCCGACATCCGCGAGCATCTGGGCGCGGCGGTGCGCGCGCTGGACGAAAAGGGCGAACGGCCGTGAGCATCGTCTCCCGTACAGTTCCCACCGGGGAATGGACATCCCCATCTGTCGAAGAGACTTTCGAGCTCGGCGCGCGCATTGGCGAGCAGCTTGCAGGCGGCGAAATCATCCTGCTCGATGGCCCGCTCGGTGCCGGCAAGACCGTTTTCGTGAAGGGCCTCGCCGCCGCTCTCGGCATCGGCGAAGAAGAGGTGACCAGTCCCTCTTTCACTCTCGTCAACCGTTACGGCGAAGGCCGGTTGGTGCTTTATCATCTGGATCTCTACCGTTTGAGCGAAGGCGCGGAGGCGGCATATGCCGTTGACCTCGACGAACTGATCGCCGATGAGGAGGCCGTCATCGTTATCGAATGGGCCGGACGAATGGGTAGCTACCGATTGCCGTCAGGCGTCTGGCGCGTTTTAATCACAGGCGATGGTGACGACCCGCGGCGCATCACGGTTTCGCCCGGTTGATCTCTGTGATAGTCGCCTGCCAGCGGCGCAAGAGAGCGGGCAGGCGAGGGTGCTCTACCTCGCCGCGTGCTAAAATGCGTCTCGTTAGAAAAGCACGAACTTCAATCATGCTCGACCGCCCGCGCCATCATCTAACCTGCTCGAAGTGAGCGCTCGCGGGCTACCAGTTCAAGTTTTGCAGAAGGGGAAAATCATGCCGTATTCTGAAATACTGATCGCGCCGATGCGTGAAGACCTGACCCGCATCGGCATTAAAGAGACGCGGACGCCGGAACAGGTTGATGATGCGCTGACACAGGCTGAAGGGACGGTGATGGTCATCGTCAATTCCGTCTGCGGCTGCGCGGCGGGCAAAGCTCGTCCCGGTGTTGCGCTCGCACTGCAACATGATAAGCGTCCTGACAAAGCGATTACGGTCTTTGCGGGAGCCGACATTGACGCCACGGCGCGGGCGCGCAGTTATTTTGTTCCTTATCCGCCTTCCTCGCCACAGATCGCTCTATTCAAAGATGGCGAGCTCGTCTATATGCTGGAGCGTCACCAGATCGAAGGCAAATTCGCGGAGCAGATCGCGCAGGAACTGACGGAAGCATTTGACCGCTTCTGCGTTACCGCCTGAAGTCGGCCCGGAGGCCACGCGGTAAGGCGCTAAGACAGCAGATACCTCCCAGTAGCACGTGCCGACTGTAGCTTCCGCGCGCTCCGCATTCTGCTGCTTGCACAGATGTCTCAACTCTCGCTTACAACGCCGATCCTCTCGCTCTCACAATGCGGTATTCCGCGCCTGGGTCAGCTGACCGCGCGACGCCTCGCGCTCGCGCTGGCCACCGCCGGCGGGAAACGCGATGCGAGCGATGCGAACATGGAAGACCTGCTGAATTATCTGCCGATGCGTTATGAGGACCGCTCGAGCCTCGCGCGCATCGCAGATCTGCGCGAGGGCGTGGAAGCATCGCTGGAACTCTACGTGCGGGTGGCGGGCGGTTTCCAGGTCGGCAAGAACCGCTCGCCCAAAGCGCCGCCGCTTTTTATCTTCGAAATTACGGCGAGCGATCCGGAGAGAACCGGCAAGCCGGTCGTCGTCTGGTGGTTTGTGTCGGGCCGCCAGGCCCCGCGCATAGTCGCTTATAATCGCCAGCGTTTTGTGCGCGGGGCGCGCTTCGTCGCCTTCGGCAAGTGGGAATGGGACGCGCGCCGTAACACCTTCGCGCTGCGGCTCAACAAACCGGACGAGCTCGAAATGCTGCCCGGCATCTGGACGCCGCCCGAGCACGCCCTGCTTCGCCTGGCGGAAAGCGAAGAAGCAGCGGCTGCTTCACAAGCTGTCGCCTCCCCGGGCGGTGAAAATGGTGACACGGAAGAAAGCACCGAAGAGGCGGAGGAGGAGGGGGGCGATCCGTCGCTGGCGGCGATCCATGTCGGGCGGCGCGTGCCCGTCTATCGCAAGCTCGGCGAATTCCGCACGAAACGTCTGCGCGAGATCATCCATGCCGTTCTCGGCCTGCTCGATGATCGCGATATCGAAGAGTCTCTGCCCGCCGAGCTTCTCTCTCGCCAGCATCTCATCGCCCGCGCCGACGCGTTGCGCCGCATCCACTTCCCCGCGGAGGATGCGCCGCTCGCCGATTACGAGCGTGCGCGCAGCCCGGCGCACCTGCGCCTGATCTTCGAAGAGTTCTTCTGGGTCGCGCTGGCGATCGCCCTTCGCCGCGGCGAGAGAATCAAGGAACCGAAGGGAGCCGTGATTGAGATTGCCGACCACCTGCGCGAGCGGATGCTGGCGATCCTTCCCTTTGAGCTGACGAACGCGCAACAGCGCGCGATCAACCGCATCCTCGATGACATGCAGTCTGATGTGCCGATGAATCGTCTGCTGCAGGGCGATGTAGGCAGCGGCAAGACGGTGGTCGCGCTGCTGGCGATGCTGGCCGCGATGGAGAACGGTTATCAAGCGGCGCTGATGGTGCCGACCGAAATCCTCGCCGAACAGCACGCGCGCAATATCAAACGCATGCTGGCGCCGACTCCCTACCGCGTCGAACTCCTGATCGGCTCGCTGCGCGCGAGTGAAAAGCGACGGCTTCACGGCGCGATCGCCGAAGGCGAGGTACATGCTGCGATCGGCACCCACGCGGTCATCCAGGAGGCCGTCTCCTTTCACAAGCTCGGCCTGGTCGTGATTGACGAACAGCATCGCTTCGGCGTGCTTCAGCGCGCCGCGCTGCGCGAACGCGGCTTCAACCCCGATGTGCTGGTCATGACGGCGACGCCCATTCCGCGCTCGCTCGCGATGACCGTTTACGGCGACCTCGATGTGTCAGTGATAGATGAGCTTCCGCCCGGGCGAACGCCGATCAAAACCGTCGTCGTCGGCGAGGATCAGCGGACGGGCGTCTATAAAGGCGTCGAGCGCGAGGCGCGCGCCGGGCGCCAGGTCTATGTCGTTTATCCGCTCGTCGAGGAATCGGAGAAGATGGATTTGAAAGATGCGACGCGGATGTACGAACACCTGCGCGACCGCGTTTTCCCGACCTTCTCCGTCGGTTTACTGCACGGCAAGATGAAGGCGGGCGAGAAAGAAGACGTGATGCGCCGCTTCGTCGCCGGCGAGATACAGATACTGGTCGCGACGACGGTCGTCGAAGTCGGGGTTGACGTGACGAACGCTTCGGTGATGGTCATCGAACACGCCGAACGCTTCGGCCTCTCGCAGCTCCATCAATTGCGCGGGCGCGTCGGGCGCGGCGCGGAGCAGAGTTTTTGCGTCCTCCTTGCCTCTGATAAGCAGACGACCGTGGCGCGCGAGCGGCTCGGCATCATGGAAGAAACAAGCGATGGATTTCGTATCGCTGAGAAGGACCTCGAATTGCGCGGCCCCGGCGAAGTGATGGGCACACGCCAATCAGGCGTCCCGACGTTTCGTATCGGCAACCTCGTCCGCGACATCCAGATTTTGGAAGAAGCGCGCCGCGAGGCCGACCATTACCTCTCGGCGCGCCGCAGGACGCGCGAGACCTCCCGTCTGATCGAGCGCGTGCGGGCCGATGCGCGGTTCGGTCTGGCATCGGTCGGCTAGCGACCACCGTCTCGTGCTGCCGGATCTGCACGAGATCGAGCCCTTCTGAGTCCGCCCATGCGTCAAAGCATCCGCGATAAACATGCGCGTCCCCTCGGGACTTCTCACACAGTTTGGAAATAAAGCTGGCATTCAAAACTCAGTGTTAGTATACTTGCGCACTAACGGGTGTTATGATAGTTCCGAATTTAAGAGTGTCTAAAACTGCGTACATACTTACGCCAAGCCTCACCTACGAATCGAAGTCCTCACAACGCGTTCCCTCTGTGCGCCGCTGCGTCGCGCGCAGTGAA
>JANOGZ010000349.1:0-3902 GCA_031406255.1 Pyrinomonadaceae bacterium
CAATGCCGACCGTTCCGGCAACCCCAACGCGCAGCACGGCCGGGAGGCCAGCGTTGCCTCCTACCGCGCGAGCCACTACCCACGACGCCTCGGCCATGACGGCGGCCGCCAGTGTCATGCGGTACAGCGCTGCCAGCAACGGCCGCAGCGGGAAGCCGGGCACCTTGTACGACAGGATCTGTAGCGTCCACAGCGCAGCGATGGCGTAGGCAATTGCGAACGCGGCTGCGATGCCAAGCACGCCGAATCGTTCGTACAGAACGAAGGCGAGCACGATGTTCAAGACATTCTCGCCAAGGTTGATCATGTAGGCCGTGCGCGGGTCGTGATGCGCGTAGAACGCGCGCAGCGCGAACAGGTACACCGAGAAGGCCCCGAGCCCACGGAAAAGCGCATATTCGCGCAAGTGCCGCTCCTCCATCATCACATAATGATCGAGCGCGGCGGCGCGTCCTACCTCGAAAGCGACCAATCCATCCCACCAGCTCGAATGGTTTGCGTAGAGCAGGAGCGGCGCATCGCGCGGCCTATCTCTTAAATATTCGAGACCGGCGCCGCGCAGACCTTCAAAGCGGCGCGCGATCAGATTGCGGTTGTAAACGGAGAAGAGGCGCTCGAACCAGAAGCTCTTGCGGGGGGTAATCATTCTTCAGCGTCCAGCGCCCGACCGGCAGCCATTGACCATAATCTCAAAGTGAACGATCAGCCCTGCTCTCTCGTTCAGAGCAATGCGCGGATGTTTTCCACGGGGCGTCCGATCACGGCCTGCGCGCCGCGCTCCACGATCGGACGCTGGATCAACTCCGGATGCCTGATCATCAGCATGATGATCTCATCATCAGAGAGTTGTTGCTGGCCGATGCGCAGCTCACGGTAAGTGGACTCGCTCGTGCGGAGCAGCTCGCGCGGGGCGATGCCGAGCTTGGCGATCAATTCACGTAGCTTCGCTTCGCTGAGCGGCGCCGCATAGTAGTTGACTTTCTCAAAGTCGTGGCCGCTCTCACGGAGCAGCCGGTCGGCCTCGCGGCACTTTGCTCAACCGGGCTTTTCGTAAACAGTGATTCGTTTTTTCATAACCATTCAACCTTTCAAACGGAAAGATGGCGCGCCGCCCGGGAAGATGAACCGGACCGGCGTTAGTCTCCTTCAGCTTCCTTCTCGATACCGACGATGTCACCCTCCGTGAAGAGATACGTGCGCATGTGTTTTTCGAAGACGGGACTGACGCGCCGCAGGTATTCGAGCGTCATCATCGCGTGTTCGACCTCCTCATTGCGATTATGTTCGAGGATGCGGCGCAATTGCTCGTCCTTTGTCGCTTGCGCGCGTTGGTTGTACCAATCAACCGCCTCCAGTTCCTCTTGCAGAGATTTGACTGCGCGCGAGAAGTTGAGCGTCAGCTCGCTCATCTTGCTGTAATCCTCATGCCACTCAGCGCTTGTTGCCACGGGGTTTTCCTCCTGATTAAGTTTCGAGGGCCCCATCCTAAAAGAATCAGGCGGCTTCTGTACAGACAACCGGCCGGGCGTTTCACGGTTCGACGCTCCGGAGTCATTCAGGGCGTCTCTCATCGCGGTAATTTCGGGAACCAACTGCGGCCTCTCGGGGTCTAAATAGTCGTGGAGAGAAAAACTCCCACGTGACCCGCATGGCACCCTCACAGGGAGGATCATTAGCATAATGTTCAGCAATTTAATCGAATCCGGTTCGCACGCGCATGATTTCAAACGTCGGGGAGCTTTTTTTCTCGGGGCCTGCGCTCTGTATGCCGTTTTGACGCTCGCCGCGGGTGTCGGAAGCATCTACGCTTATAACACGCATCTTGACCAGCAAAATCTGGAACTGGTCACCCTGATCGCGCCCGTCCCTTTCCGGGCGCAAACAGAAGCCAGGCCGCCGCGCGCCGACGAGCAGAAGCCCGCGGCCAGTGGAGGATTCAATGATCGAGCAGTAGCAATGGTAAAAGAGATTGTCCGAAACACGCCCGTCACGCCGACAGGTGAAGTTGCCAGCGCCGACACTCCGGAATTGAAAGCGGGAACGCCCTTCGTGATCGGCGATCGAAATCTGCCCGTGCCGCAATCCGGCGGCTTGCTCGGGCTGGTGCAAGTTGGAGCTAGTGGTGACTCCGGCGGGCGAAATAATATACCCCATCAAACTGTGAGGATTTCCGAGGACGAGCAACCGCCGCTGCCACAGGCGACGCCGGCCCCGCGCCCCCCGATACGAGATAGGATAAATCTTTCCAGCACCGTCTTGAGCGGCAAGGCGATCAGCAAACCCACCCCCGCTTACCCGGTGATAGCTAAAAACATGCGGGTCTCCGGTACGGTGGCGGTGCAGATTCTGGTGGATGAACAGGGCCGTGTGATTTCGGCGCAGGCGACGAGCGGACATCGGCTGCTGCAACCGGCGGCGGTGCAGGCGGCTTATCAGGCCCGCTTTACGCCGACGCTGCTATCGCAACAGCCCGTCAAAGTATCCGGCATCATCACCTATAATTTTGTGCTTCAGTAAGCCCGCGCGGCCGCTCCCGCGCTGAAGTCAGCGATTTGTGTCTCAACAGGAGAAACGCGAAACGAATCGAGGCGCATGAGCGCCGCTGAACGGGGCTCATGCACCTCTCAGATTAGCTTCGAGTAAGCCCCATTTCATGGCGGCGGCAAATAATAGCGCGGCACGCGCGCGCTGATACCGCACGTTACTTCGTAGGAGAGCGTCCCGGCCGTCGCCGCGATCTCTTCGGCGGTAATGGCCAGCCCGTCGACTTCACCGAGCAGCATGACGCGATCGCCCAACTCTACATCCGGCACATCCGTCACATCCACGAGCGTCAAATCCATCGAGATGCGGCCCGCCACCGGGGCGTATTTGCCGCGCACTATAACGCGCCCGCGGTTTGACAGGGGGCGCAGATAACCGTCGTGATAGCCGACGGGGAGCGTCGCCACCAGCGTCTCGCGCCGGGCTTCGAAGGTGCATCCATACCCGAGCGTCTCACCCTTACGAATCCGCTTCAGGAGCGTGATACGCGAATGTAGAGACATCACCGGGCGGAGCTCAGGAGGGCCGGAAAGAGGCTGGAGAACATCGCGCCACATTCCATAAAGCACGCCCCCCGGCCGCACCATATTTCCCCAGCCCGAAGGATGCGCGTAGCTCGCGGCCGAATTCGACATGTCCCGGTAGATCGGATTGTGGCCGCGCTCGCGAAATATGGCCAGCGCATCTTGAAAGCGCGCGATCTGCTCGTTTGTGAACTGATCTCGAAGCGGCTCATCGGCGGCAGCAAAATGCGTCATCAATCCGTCGACACGGAGATTGCGAAAAGCGCCGAGCGACTCGGCGAATTCTCGCACCGCGTCGTATCTGACGCCGAGTCGCCCCATGCCTGTATCGATTTTGACGTGTATGTCGCGGATGAGGCCCGCCGCGCGCGCGGCGCGGTCGAGCGCCGCAGCCATATCCGTGCGATAAACTACCGGCACCAGATCGTGTTGGATACAGGCGGGCTCCTGCCCTTCCCAAAATCCGCCGAGACACAGGATTGGCTCCGTGACCCTCGCGCGGCGCAGTTCGATCCCCTCTTCGGGAAGCGCCACGCCGAACCAATCAGCGCCTTCGGTCGCCAGCCTTTGCGCGCACCGCACCGCGCCATGACCGTAGGCGTCGGCTTTGACGACGGCCATGATCTTTACGTGATGTTCGATGCGGCGGCGCACCGCCTGGAAGTTTGCGGCCAGCGCGTCGAGATCGATTTCAGCCCACGTGGGGCGCCGCCCGTCGAGTTGAAATTCCCGTATCTCATCTTCGGCTCCGGTTCCATCAACCTTCAGCATAGGCAGTGATCTTAGCCACTTCGATTAGCATGATTGTCCAGTAAACCGACAGCTAAAACGTGT
>JANOGZ010000383.1:0-2276 GCA_031406255.1 Pyrinomonadaceae bacterium
TCATACGCGACCGTGCTGTTTCAGCACAACGTCGAGGCGCAGATCTGGAAGCGTCATTACGAAGTTCAAAATAATCCGCTGAAGAAGATTTATCTCTATGACCAGTGGCGCAAGGCGCGCGTCTATGAGCGCGCCGCCTGCCAGCGTTTCGATCAGGTGGTCGCCGTCTCCCGTGAAGACCGTGAGATCATCGAGCGCGAGTATGATGTCAGAGACGTGACGGATGTGCCGACGGGGGTCGATACCGCCTATTTTCGTCCGCGCGGTGCGGAGACGCGCGACCCGCACAATATGGTGTTCACGGGGTCAATGGACTGGCTGCCGAACGAAGACGCGATCCAGTATTTCACGAAGCAGATCATGCCGCGCATCAGGCAAAAGGTTCCCCGCGCGACGTTGACCGTCGTCGGGCGCAATCCTTACCCGAGCCTCGTTGAGCTGAGCCGCCGCGATCCTTCGATCATCGTGACGGGGCGCGTCGAAGACGTGCGGCCCTTTATGGAACGCGCCGCCGCCTATGTCGTGCCGCTGCGCATCGGCGGCGGCACACGCCTGAAGATTTATGAAGCGATGGCGATGGAGATGCCGATCGTTTCGACGACGGTCGGCGCCGAGGGGCTGCCCGTCAGCGACGGCGTCGAACTGTTATTAGCTGACACGCCGGAGGAATTTGCCGATGCGGTGGTGCGGCTCATCTCGAATGAGCCGGAAGCACAAGAGCTGGCAAAACGTGCGGCCGGGGCGGTGCGCGAGCATTTTGGCTGGGATCGCGTGGCGGCCAGCTTCGCGGAGATTTGCGAGCGCGCGATCCGCCGTTCAGCCGGTAAAGCAGGCGTGGACAGCGCGGACTTGAGAAACGATTTTCGCGCGGCTGTTTATCGCGATGAAGAAGATGCGCGGAGCGAACTGGCCGGGAGAAAATTGTGAGCGAGCCGACGGGAGAAAAAGAAGCTTTACGGGTGGGCCGCCACGACGTACGCCACGGCGAGTCAGCGCCGCGCCGTGCTTCCGGCCGCTCCCTTGAACATAAAAGAGACGCGCTCTCGTCGCTCCCGGGCACGCAGCTGGGGATCGTGGCAGCGGATACGACGACCGCTCATGATTCCGCGGCCGCCGCTGACAGCCCGTCCGTCTCGGTGGTGATACCCTGCTACAACGAGGAGCGCTTTATCGGGAAGGTGCTGGATAATCTGGCGGATCAATACGAGCGCGAGCGTTACGAAATCATCATCGTTGATGGAATGTCGGTTGATAAAACGCGCGCCGTGATCGAAGAATTCATCGCGCGTCGCCCCGGTGTGAAAGTGCGCGTTGTTGATAATCCGCAAAAACACATCCCTACGGGTCTCAACCTCGGAATCGAGGCGGCGCGCGGCGACATCATCGTGCGGATGGATGCCCATTCCGTGCCGACACCCAATTACGTCCGTCGCTGCGTCGAGCTTCTGGCCGCCGCGGAGTGGGCCGTCGTCGGCATGCCGTGGCGCATCCGGGCGAGCTCCGACACGCTCGCGGCACGCGCCATCGCGCTCGCCGTCGCGCACCCGTTCGGCATCGGCGATGCGAAATATCGCCTGTCAATTTCAACTTCGCAGCTTGTCGACACGGTGCCTTTCGGGGCTTTTCGCAAATCGCTGTGGCGTGAGCTGGAAGGATTTAACGAAGATCTGCTGGCGAATGAGGATTACGATTTTCATTACCGCGTGCGAAGTCGCGGCGGGCGTATCCTTCTGGATACAGAGGCGCATTGTGAGTATTTTGCACGGGCGACGATCAGCGAGCTGGCCGCGCAGTACGCGCGTTACGGCAACTGGAAGGCGCAGATGATCAAGCTGCATCCGCGCTCGATCAGATTGCGGCAGCTGGTCGCGCCCGCTTTTGTGATCTCGCTCGTTGTATTCGGCGCGCTCAGCCCCTGGTCTACGCCCGCGCGCGTGGCGCTCGCGGCCATCATGGTCGCGTACGCTCTTTGCTCGCTGGTCTTCGCCTCCCGGCTCGCGCGCAAAGATGGTGACCTGCGCCTGATTCCGTATCTCTGTCTGGCTTTTTTCACGATTCATATCACCTGGGGAAGCAGTTTCCTGCGGGGGCTGGTCCGCTCTCGCCCGAACGCGAGAGCGGCGCAAGCGTAGAGCACGCACGCGCGACGGGCGAATTCTGACCACTGACCACTGACCACTGACCACTGTTAGTATAGGGAGTAAAAATGAGACTAAGCGTGTTTGGTTTGGGTTATGTCGGTTGCGTTTCGGCGGCATGTTTTGCCAGGGAGGGAC
>JANOGZ010000386.1:0-1967 GCA_031406255.1 Pyrinomonadaceae bacterium
CGCAGGACGTACCTATCACGATCTATCCGATGAAGGCGTTTCCTGTCATCAAGGATTTGGTCACCGATGTCTCCTGGAATTACAGGGTGAACGAAAAGATTCCGCCCTTTACGCCGCGCCCCGGTGTCGAGTGGAAGATGCAGCAGCAAGATATTGACCGCGTGCAGGAATTTCGCAAGTGTATCGAGTGCTTTTTGTGCCAGAACGTCTGTCACGTCCTGCGCAATCATGAAAAGCAAGAAGGGTTCGGTGGCCCGCGCTACTTCGTCCGCGTGGCCGCGCTTGAGATGCACCCGCTCGACGGGCTGACGCGCACCCGTCTGCTGAAAGAAGAACTCGGCATCGGCTTCTGCAACATCACCAAGTGCTGCACAGAGGTCTGCCCGGAAGATATTCACATTACCGACAACGCGATCATTCCGCTCAAGGAGCGCGTCGTTGACGACTTCTATGACCCTGTGCGGTGGCTGGTACGAAAGATTACCGGGAAAAAACGAAAAGCAGAGTGAAGCGGCTTTCCTGCGGTTATCATTCAATCCAAACTTTCTGGTGAATATTAATGGGACTGACCCGACGTTACTGTCACACTCGAAGGTTTTGGTTCTTCAGCCGGAACGTACCCGCGCCTACTTTCTAGTTGATCCTCTGAAGTAGACGGAAGAAAAGAGGTGGTCAATTAATCCGTTCTAAAGAAACAGTCTGCGATGCGGTGACAGGGGCGACGAGGGAAGAAGCGCCGCGTCCCATCGCAAAGGAGGCTATATGGAGTTCAAGCTAAAATCCATTTCAAAGAGTGGCATTGACAAAGCAATCGCTAAGACCGAGACCTATCGCTACCTTAACGAGCCGGGCGAGGCCGAGTCGATCTGCCGCGACATACTTGCCATCGACCCGGACAATCAGTCGGCGCTCCGCCTGTTGGGCCTCGCCATTACAGACCAGTTCACAGGCGGACTGTCAGAACGTTATGACGAGGCAGCGACTATTTTTCAGAGTCTTACCAGCCGTTACGAGCAGCTCTATTACGCTGGCCTTCTGCTCGAACGAAGGGCGAAGGCGCAACTCCGCGCAGGCCGCATGCCGCATGCGCTGCTGGCGCTCTTCGAGGAAGCGATGTACTGCTTCGAGGAGGCCGAGAAGATTCGCCCCGAAGGCAATGACGATGCGATACTTCGCTGGAACCGTTGCGCGCGTTTGCTGCAAAGCCGCCTCGGCTCTGAGTGGCAGAGAGAATTAGAGGTGCTGGACGGAGGCGACAGCCCGCCCATTTAAGGCACGGCCTCGCTATAGGGAGGGCGGGCTCTGGGTAACCGCTCTCCCTGTCAAGCTACTTTCCTTTCCTGAAAGTCAGCCGTTTTTCATGCGACGCTGAAAATACGGCCTCGCCCTGATACCCCGCGAAAGGCATGCGTTCGAGCTGAATTTCTTCCATCCAACTCTCTTTGCCGCCCTGATACCACGTCCACTGCGGATATTGCTCGACTCGGGCCAGCACCGGTCGAGTCGCTCCAACTCCGTGACGGCGCGCCGCTCACAACGCTCGCATGGCCCATCAACGGAACCTTCGATTCAGATCTCGTCGCCGCCTGCGGTACTTCCCACCCAGGCATCCTCCATCGTAATGTAGACCACAGGCGACCGAGTTTCGGATGGTCAATGTGGCTCATACCTTCAACCCTGCAATCTTTCCACTTGCCATACAAGAAGCAGGCTAACGCTGCGCTTCAGCGGCCGAGCGACAACTGCATCGTGCGGCAAGTTGTCGATGAGATACACGCTGATTCCGGTCCGCTGCAAGCGGTGCGCGCACTGGCCTTCAAGTGGATCCGTGTCATCTATCGGTGCTGGCAAACGAGGACTGAGTACAGTGAGGTGAAGTATCTGGAGAGCTTGAGAAAGAAGGGTTCACCGCTGTTGGGCTACGCCGCAGAACATGCTGCGTAGTAGAGGAAAACTCTTGACACGAA
>JANOGZ010000413.1:0-6808 GCA_031406255.1 Pyrinomonadaceae bacterium
CTGATGGATGGGTATACACGGACAGGTGATTTCTTCAGTGTCGGCAAAACAGTTGAAGATGAAGGAAATTGTCAGACGACTGAAATGCCTTTGAATAAGGCTGCTTGACCATTACTTATAAGCGAAACTACAGTTACTTAAGTTATTCGTTTTGTTGACTTTTTGTCAGGTCAGCGCGCGCTCGCCGCAGTGAAACGGTGATCATCAAGAGAAGCCGGAGAGAGGATTCGGGAGGAGGCACAGTCCAATGTTGAAGACACTCAGAGTAGCGGTACTGATGGCGGCGGTCGCGGCGGCGGCCAGCGCCCAGCAGCCGAAGGCGCCCACGACGCATTTGAAGATCGGCGATCCGGCGCCCGATTTCGCGCTCACCGATACGAACGGAAAATTCGTCAAGCTCAGCGACTTTCGGGGCCGGAAAGCGGTCGTGCTGGCCTTCTATGTGCTCGCCTTCACCGGCGGTTGAACGAGGGAATTGAAGGCGTATCAGGCTGATATCGCCAAATTCGATGCCGCCGGCACGCAGGTGCTCGGAATCAGCGTGGATAGCTTCGCGGCCAACAAACGCTTCGCCCAGGATATTGGCGTGACGTTCCCGTTGCTCAGTGATTTCAAGCGGAAGGTATCACAAGACTACGGCATCTTTGACGAGGAACGAGGCTTCGCCACCCGCGCGACCTTCGTCGTCGATAAAGAAGGTTTCATCCGTCACATCGAGCAGGGCACGACCGCGATTGATCCGACGGGCGCCTATCAATCGTGCAGTCTGCTCGACAAAAAGAAGAAGTCTTGAACAACACCGAGTAATATCCTTCGGCGGCCCCGCTTACAAAAAATTGGAAACAGAAGCGGGGCCGCCGAATGATGCTCGCTCCAGCCGCGGCGGACGCACAGCGCATAAATCCACTTCCAGGTCGGAACTAATCCACTCCCGAGACCGTTTTTATCATCACCGAACCGAATTTTTTGCCGGAGGAGTTATCGTGAAAGCAAGAATTGTTTTATTACTCATCCTCACCGTCCTGGCGAACGCCTCATCCGTTTATGCGCAGACCCATCGCGCCTCGATTCGCGGCACGATTACAAACATCGCGCGTACTCCTCTCGCCGGTGTCACGCTGAAGCTGACGCGCAGCGAGACCAACGAACTGCGGACGGCCGCGAGCAGCGCTGAAGGAGGGTTCGTCATCTCGTCGCTTCCGCCGGGCACGTATCGTCTGGAAGTTGAAGCCGCCGGTTACAAAAAGCATCTGCAAGACATCGAGCTGCAAGTCAACCAGATCTTCCGCACCGACATCGCGCTCGAGATCGGCCCGCTCGCCGAAGAGCTGACGGTGACCGCTGAGCGCACGCCGCTGAAGAAGGATTCGGCTTCGCTCGGCACGGTCATCGACAATCGGCAGGTCAGCGGGTTGCCGCTCGATGGACGAAATTTCCTCGAACTCAGCCTGCTCGTGCCCGGCGCGGCGCCGGCGGCGCCGGGCTCGGCCGGCTCCGTCCGCGGCGACTTCGCCTTCAGCATCAACGGCGCGCGCGAAGACGGCAATTATTTTCTGCTCGACGGCGTCTACAACGTTGACCCGAAGCTCAATACGTTTGGCGTCAGGCCGCCGGTGGATGCCATCAGGGAGTTTGAGGTGCTGACCAGTACGCACGACGCCTCTTTCGGCCGCAACTCGGGCGCCCAAGTCAACGTCATCCTCAAGTCCGGCACCAATGAAATTCACGGCAGCCTCTACGAGTTTACCCGCAACGACGCGCTCGATGCGCGCAACTATTTCGCGCCGGCCGATCAACCGGACCCGAAATACCGGCGGAACCAGTTCGGGTTTTCGGTGGGCGGCCCCGTCAGTCGAGATCGCACCTTCTTCTTCGGCGACTACGAGGGCACACGCCTGCGCGAAGGCATCACGCGGATCACCAATGTGCCGACGCTTCAGGAACGCAACGGAGATTTTTCGCAGACCAGCTTTCGGCAGCCGATCAATCCTTTTACCGGGCAGCCGTTCCCCGGCGGTCGCCTCCCCGAGCAATTCATCAACCCGGTCGGGCGGGCCATCGCCGCGCTCTATCCGCTTCCGAATCGCGCCGTGCCGTTTCAGAATTTCGTCTCCTCGCCGACGCTGCGTGATCGCGACGACCACTTCGACGTGCGTCTCGATCATTCGATCAGCGCGGTTTCCAATCTGATCGCGCGCTATAGCTTCGGCGACCGGAATCTTTTCGATCCATTCACCGGGCCGGCGTTTGCGGCCGTTCCCGGCTTCGGCGCCACCGTTCCACGCCGCAGCCAGAACCTGCTCCTCGGCGAAACGCATATCCTCTCTCCCTCGCTCATCAACGAAGCGCGCTTTGCCTTTAACCGCGTCGCTTCCGGCGTCTTTCAGGAAAGGATCGGCGAGAGTCTCAACCGGGCGGTGGGGCTGCCGGAATTGTCGAGCAATCCGCGAGATTTCGGACTCAGTTTTATCACCATCTCCGGCTTTTCCCCGCTCGGCGATGAATTCAACAACCCGCAGCAGAGCGTCACCAATACGTTTCAGGTGGTCGACAACGCGACCTACGCGCGCGACCGGCACCTGATGAAATTCGGGTTCGACTTCCGCGCCGTGCAGCAGAACGCGTTTCGTGATGTGCAGGCGCGCGGTCTCCTGACCTTTTCCGATCAGGTGCCGATCACCGGCAATGCTCTGGCAGACCTGCTGCTCGGTCTTCCGATCCTGACCGGCGGCGCGCGCGTCGATAATCACCAGCACCTGCGCACCGAGAGCTATAACTTCTACTTCAACGATAGCTATCGCCTGACGCCGCGCGTCACGCTCTCGATGGGGCTCCGCTACGAATACAATTCGCCTCCCGTTGATACGGAGGATCGCGCCAACGTCTATGACACGGCGACACAATCGCTCGTCGGGGTGGGAACAGGCGGCGTCCCGCGCAGCGGTTACGAGGCCGATAAAAATAATTTCGCGCCGCGCGTCGGCCTCGCCTGGACGCTCGGTGCGGCGGGCGCGACCGTCCTGCGCGCCGGCTACGGGATTTACTACGACCAGTCGGCGCTGGCTCCCGGAGAGGGCCTGTACTTCAATCCGCCGTTTTTCGATTTCAATCTCTTCTTTCCACTGCCGGGGCTGCCCCTCACGTTGAGTGATCCCTTTCCGCAATCGTTCCCCTTCCCGCTGCCGGACTCGGCGCTCGCCTTTCAGCGTGATCTGCGCACGCCCTACATGCAGCACTGGAATATCAGCGTCCAGCGGCAACTGGGACGCAGTCGTGTGCTGGAAGTGGCCTACGTCGGCTCGAAGGGAACCAAACTCCTGACGGCGCGCGACATCAACCAACCGCCGCCGAGCCCGCAGCAACCGAATCCGCGTCCCGTCGTCCGGTTCGACGACATTAATCTCTTGGAATCGCGCGCCAATTCCAGCTACAACAGCCTGCAGGTGAGATTGCAGCAGCGCCTCGACGCGGGACTGTCGGTGCTCGCCTCGTATACCTATGCGAAGTCGCTCGATGACGCATCGAGCTTTTTCTCGAGCGCCGGCGATCCCAACTTTCCGCAGAACAGCTTTAACGTGGCGGCCGAGCGTGGTCGTTCGAATTTTGATGTGCGGCAGCGCCTCTCGGTCAGTTATTCTTATGATCTGCCGCTCGGGCGCGGGCGCGCCTTCCTCAACGATCAGGGATGGCTTTCCAGTTTCCTCGCCGGCTGGCAGACCTACGGCATCGTCACGCTGCAAACGGGGCGGCCCTTCACC
This sequence comes from Pyrinomonadaceae bacterium, assembly GCA_031406255.1. Taxonomy (GTDB): domain Bacteria; phylum Acidobacteriota; class Blastocatellia; order Pyrinomonadales; family Pyrinomonadaceae; genus JANOGZ01. The sequence continues at coordinate 3,759 of JANOGZ010000413.1, forward strand.
GTGGCGCTTCTTCCGGAGATAGACAACAGCAACACCGGCCGCTCGATCTTAGGATTCGGAGCCAATGACCGCCCCAATCTCGTGGGAGACCCGAACCTCTCCGCGCGCACTCCCGATCAATGGTTCAACACGGCGGCGTTCACCTTTCCGCCCCGCGGAAGCTTCGGCAACGCCGGAAGAAATATTCTCGACGGGCCGGGTTTTCAAAATGTGAACGCCTCGCTCGTCAAAAATGCGGGGTTGCGCGAAAACCTGAACCTGCAATTGCGCGCCGAGTTTTTCAATCTGTTCAATCACCCGAATTTCGATCTGCCGGATAACTTTCTCGGATCACCCACGTTCGGTCGCATCCGTTCGGCGCAGAGCCCGCGCCGCATCCAGTTCGGCGTGAAGCTGCTATTTTGATCGTCAGGAGAATTTCAGATGATGATGAGCGTGACAGTCCAGCGGGGAAGCAAATCGCGGCCGATCATGATCGCGCTGCTGGTGGCGGTGGTGTTCTTCGTGCCGGCCTTCGCGGGAGATTGGCCGCAGTGGCGCGGCGCGAAGCGCGACGGGCACACGGATGATTTTTCGCCGCCGCAGACGTGGCCCAAAACGCTGAAAGAGGAATGGAAGGTGACGGTCGGTGTCGGCCACTCCTCGCCGCTGCTGGTGGACGGGAAGATTTACGTTCACGCGCGGCTGGGCGAAGAGGAAGTCGTGCTCTGTCTCGATGCGGCGACCGGCAAGCAGCTCTGGCGCTCCGCTTACGCGGTCGCCTATGAGATGCATCCGGCGGCGCAGGCTCATGGGAAGGGACCCAAATCGACTCCGGTGCTCGCCGGCAATAAGCTCTACACCCTCGGGATCTCGGGCGTTCTGTCCTGCTTCGACGCGCCGACCGGCAGGCTCAACTGGCGCAAGGAATTCAAAGGGCAGTACACAAGCACGGCGCCGCTCTACGGCACGGCCATGTCGCCGGTCGTCGATAACGGTCTGTGCATCGTGCACGTCGGCGGCCACGACCGCGGAGCGCTCACCGCCTTCGATGCCGCGACGGGAGCGGTGAAATGGTCTTACTCGGGCGACGGTCCGGCCTATTCTTCTCCGGTCGTGGCGACGCTCGCCGGGGTGCGGCAGGTGGTGACTTTCACGCAGGGCCAGTTCGTCGGGGTTGCGGCCGCGACCGGCAAGCTCCTGTGGAAGATCACCGCGAAGTCCTCCTACGACACCAACTCGATGACGCCCGTGGTGTATCAGGAGACGCTGATCTTTTCCCGCGAAGATAAGGGCATCGAGGCGATCCGCGTGGTGAAGCAGGGCGCGGAGTATGCAACGCAGGAAGTCTGGCGTAACCCTGACAATGAGTTGTACATGAATTCGCCGGTGCTTCAGGGAAACCTTCTGTTCGGGTTATCGGCGCGCAAGAAAGGGCAGCTTTTTTGTATCGACGCCGAGACGGGAAAAACTCTCTGGCAGGGGCCCGGAAGAACGGGTGAAAACGCCGCCATTCTCAATACGGGAAAAGTTTTGCTCTCGCTCACGAGCGATGCCCGGCTGATCTTTTTCAAACCGAGCGCGAAAGAATATGAACCGGTCGCGCAGTATGAGGTGGCCGGCACCCAGACGTGGGCGCATCCGATCGTCGCGGGCCATCGCATCTTGATCAAGGATGAGACGACGCTCGCGTCGCTCGCGATTTCGGGTAGATAAGGCCGATGGCACAACTCGCGCGCCGCGCCTGACCGAGCGGATTAACTCATCAGTGCCCGCTTCGGGACGAGAGATATGAAAGCATATCTACAACGTTTGATGGGGCACGCCGCGTGGGCCAACGACCGGCTTCTCCGACTCCTGCGTGCCGCCGCTCCTCCCGAGCAACAGATCGTTCGTCTCTTCTCGCACCTGCTGACGGCCGAGCGCATCTACCTCGCACGGATGCGCGGACAAGACCCCTGGCCGCAGGATTTCTGGCCCGAACTGACGCTCGACGAGTGCGCGCGGCTCATCATCGACAATGGGTCCGCCTATCATGATTTCTTCGATGCGCTCACTGAAGAAGATTTCACCGCGTTGGTGAGATACAGAAACAGTACCGGGATCGAATTTCGTCATCCCGTCTGTGACTTGCTGACGCATGTCGCCCTGCACGGCGCGTATCATCGCGGCCAGATCGCGGCGGCCGTTCGTCGCTCCGGGGCGGAGCCGGTCAACACGGACTTTATCGGATTCGTGCGCGAAGCGGAAAAAGTCTCGGGTTGATGCTTCGGGCTTCGCTACCCATTTCATGAACTGATCCTTAACTGATCGCCGCGAGTAGCAGATGGGAGAAAATTCCGCCAGAGAGCGATGGGAGGAGAGCGGGTATCTCGTCGTTCCGCGTTTGTTTGAAGCTTCGCGGGTCGAGGGGCTGCGCGCCCTCTGCGATGATGTCCTCAGGCAGTGGGTGGCCGAGTCGCCGGCCCCTCTCGACGCTTCCAATTCAACGAACATGGCTTATCTGACCGAGCCGCGTTATTTCGGGAAACATCCCGAACGGCTCACGATGCTGCTCGAAACCATCGCCGATCAGAAGATCCTCGATCTACTGGCGCAACTGGGTGAGGGCGAAGCGCTGTTTCATAACACACAGTATTTCTTCGAGCCGGCCGACGAGAGCAGAGCTGGAGACTGGCATCGAGATCAGCAATTCGGCGCGCCCGACGAGCAAGCGGAAAAAGACCGCATGACAAGCACCGTCGGGATTCATGTGCATATCGCGCTCGTGCCCGATGATAATCTGGAATATGTTCCCGGCTCTCACGCCCGCTGGGACACTCCGCAGGAACTGGCGATCCGCAAGGGACTGGATGGCTGTCAAAGGAACGCGCCCGACATGCCGCACAGCCTCAGAATATATCTCGCAGCGGGTGATGCCTGTTTTTTCAGCGCGTGGGGCATCCATCGCGGAAGGTACCGGGCGGAACACCTGCGCCGAACTCTTGATATGATCTACGGCACTCCTCCCCGCTGGATGACAACTCCACCGACCTGCTTCCTGCAGCCGGGCGCCCTCGATCGGTTGAACC
>JANOGZ010000422.1:0-1330 GCA_031406255.1 Pyrinomonadaceae bacterium
TAAATCTCCCGTAAGTGTTTTCTCTGATGCTGCCCGTAGCGCATCCCTCTGGGCTCGCTGATTCCTTAGCGAGAGGAAAACTGCAACTGCGGCGGCGCTTTCAACGCCAAGCAAGCTACCAAGTGCAAGCGATAGTTGAAGCTCTACTCCTGACCAATTTATTGCTATTCGACCGACTAGCTCTGCGACTTTAGGTAGCGTTTCAATTAGGTCCGGCCCCATCGAAGTTGGAGCATCTTTATATGTAGGTAGAAAAGGCTGTCGCGCCATAATGCTGTCTCCTTAAAATAAGGCGTCGTTGCGGCCTAACGCCGGAATTGAGCGGCGCGCACGAACCGCCGCCAGCGACAAGTCTTGCATAAAAAGATTGCTAATTGCGCGTCCGCTCCAATGACTTGTTATGCCGCCGCCTGCCGGATTCTATCCGCTTGCCTCCGCGGAGTCAGCAGCGCCAATACGACTGCCACTACGAACAGGGCCAAAACGTCACCCCATAGGTGCCCGATGTGGTGCGGGTAGGCGATTGACTGCACCGCCATGATCCCGCCGTGCACGATGCTCGACCAGACGGTGAACCAGATAAGGCTCAGATGCGCGAGAGGATTGCGTGAGGCGATGATGAGGAAAACACCGAGCGTTGCGTAAATGCCAAGTATCATCTCGAGGTAGTCCGAGCGGCCCTCGGCGTGCCACGACCAGCCTGACGGCCAAAGGATGGTGAGCGGGTAAACCCCGAGGATGAAGATTATACCTACCAACAGCAAGGCTATCCGTAAATACTTGATGCGATCGGTTTCGGACATGTTCTCCTCCTTTGGTTTAGGGCCTATTGACCGTTAGAGTAACTGCCCGTGTTCGCTAGTGTACAAAATTCAACTGCGGCATAACGCCCGCCATCAGCCGCCGCGCACACAACGCGGAATTGCGGGCGTCTCGCGCATGAAGGCAATGCTATTCGCGGTCGGCTGCATGGCGTTGTTAGATTGCGCCTTCGGGTTCACCACGCACCTCCGCTAACTCTCAGGTTTGAGCAATATTAGGAACGTGATGAGCATCCAAACAGGCGCTGCCATGTCGAAACAAGCAAACAAAGCGGCATACAACAAACGACGCTGACGCATTCCGCTTCGATTCAAGTTACCTTGTACTTTCAGAATCATCAACGTCAACAAACCGATAATCGGCGCAGCAATGAAGAAGAGCCAAAAGAGCGGAAGAACAAAATAGCCGTTGTAGCCAAGCAGATTTAGCAGCCAGCCAAATAGCAGTAAGGCAACCGGAACTGACACTGCAAGGATGGGAATAAGCCAAGCTGCTTTGATTACACGAT
>JANOGZ010000428.1:0-1449 GCA_031406255.1 Pyrinomonadaceae bacterium
TGACAGTTAAATCGGGCAGCTCTGTTTATCGTTACAAGGGGCGGCAAACGGAACCCGAAGCGATCGGCCGCGAGCTGGGCGTCAGCGCCGTGCTGACGGGCAAGGTCATCCAGCGCGGCTCCGATCTTTCGATCAGCGCCGAACTGGTCGACGTGCGCAACAGCAATCATCTCTGGGGCGGGCAGTATTATAACCGGAAGATTAACGACATACTCGAAGTGCAGCGGGAGATTTCGCGGGAGATTTCGCAACAGTTGCGTCTGCGGCTGACCGGCGATGAGCAGAAGCGTCTGGCCAAACGCTATACGGAAAACACCGAAGCATATCAACTCTATCTTAAAGGTCGCTATTTTCTGAATAAACGTTCAGCCGATGGCATCGACAAAGCAATCGGGTATTTCCAGCAGGCGATCGCGCTCGATCCAAACTATGCGCTCGCTTATGCCGGTCTGGCGGACTCATATTTCTTACAGACAGCCTATACGAACACGCCGCCGGCTGAAGCCTATCCGAAAGCGAAAGCGGCGGCGGCGAAGGCGCTGGAGATCGACGACACGCTCGCCGAAGCCCATACCTCGCTGGCGCAGGTCAAGTTCCGCTATGACTGGGACTGGCCGGGCGCGGAGCGAGAGTTCAAGCGCGCCATCGAATTGAATCCGAGTTACGCGACCGCACATCACTGGTACGGCGAATATCTGGCCCTGCTCGGACGCGCCGATGAAGGCATCACAAGATTGAAGCGCGCGCAGGAACTCGACCCGCTGTCGTTGATCATCAGCGCCGACCTGGGACTGACCTTCTTCTATGCGCGACGGTATGACCAGGCGATCGAGCAATACGATAAGACGCTCAGGACTGACCCGAGTTTTGCCGCCAGCCACGTCCGCCTCGGGCGCGCTTTCGAGCAAAAGAAGATGTACGGGGAAGCCATCGCGGAATTTCAGAAGGCGCTCGCTCTCTCCGGCGGTAGTCTGGAAAGGCTGGCGCTCCTCGGTCACACCTATGCGGTGTCCGGCAGGCTGGCGGAGGCCCGGCAGGTGCTCGATCAATTGCAGGGACGGACCACGCGACCTTACGCTTCGCCGATCGGCATCGCGATCATCTATGCCGGCCTCGGCGATAAAGACCAGTCATTCGTATGGCTCGAAAAGGCATATGAGGAACGATCCGGCGGGTTGGTTCATCTTAAGGTTGACCCCGTCTTCGATAGTCTTCGTTCTGATTTCAGATTCCAGGACTTGCTGCGGCGCATTAACCTCTCACAGTGATTTGAAAGAAGATCGAGCGTCACCACCTGCCAGATCAAACACGGACAGGGCTCGAAATAGTGGTCATCCTTTCGCCGCCTGCTCAGCGGCTTTATCAGCCAGGAAGACCGGGACGTGACACCACGGTCCATGAAGACTTTCGCGAACTGCCTCCAGCATCAACTTCGTCTACGGCGGATTC
>JANOGZ010000440.1:0-1422 GCA_031406255.1 Pyrinomonadaceae bacterium
GCCTCCAAATCGGACTTGAAGCGCTTATTTCCGCGCAGATCATCAAACTGGCGTTTACCTTCTGCGCCGGCGGGTAGAGGGACGGCACGGGTATGGCGGCTATCGGGCTCAATCAATGCGACAAAATTAGTGTCGTCTTGAATCACCACGAGATGCTTGCCAATACGGGCCAGGCTTGAGCCCGCGCGTACATAGGCTGGTTGGTCGAGCGCCGGATCAGGGCCGTCGCTGTAGTACAACGGGGTGCAGCTTACGACGTGCGCGCTGAGAGCCGGATCAGGTGATGCGATAACCTGCCTTATCATATATCATCAGGACAAACTGGTGTTCCAAACTGATTAGCGCCACTTTTGCAAAGATCGTTAGTTTCTCCTGCTGCGACCGATCCATCCGCGGCGCCAGAAGAAGATCAGCATCCCGATCGCCAGGACAAGCATGAACCCCAGCACACTGAAATACCCGACCGGCGACTTCAACTCCGGCATGTACTCGAAATTCATCCCGTACACCCCGGCGACAAAAGTCAGCGGCAGCATGATCGCCGAAAAGATCGTCAGCACCTTCATCACTTCGTTCATCCGATTCGATACTACCGACAGATAGGCGTCGGTCGACCCGACGATCAGGTCGCGATACTGCTCCGCCAGATCCGTCACCCGCACCAGGTGGTCGTGGATATCTCGGTAGAAGGGAAGCACCTGCCCGTCGATCAGCGCAAACTGTCCGTGACTCATCCGGTAGAGTATATCCAGTTGCTTTCCTGAGATACGGCGCAGCCGCAAAACGCTCCTCTTCAAATTCAAAGTCTCTTCGAGAATGGAATCGTCAGGACTTTTCAGGGCGAAGATGTCGTCTTCGAGCTTGGTGATCCGCTCATCGAAGTCGTCGAGCACCGGCAGGTAGTCGTCAATGATATTGTCGATGATCTGGTGTAGCAGAAAGGCGGCGCCGCGCTGGCACAAAAGCGGGCTGGTGCGGATCCTCTGCTTGACGCCGTCGATGCCCGGAAACGTTTCGTGGTGATAGGTGAGCACATAGTTGCGGCCTAAAATGCCGTCGAGCTCGACCGTGTTGAAGCGTTCGGGGCTGGCATCGGTGCGCACGCCATGCAAGATAAAGTAGAGGTAGTGGGGAAACTCTTCGATCTTCGGGTGATGGCGGGAAGCGCGGCAATCCTCGACGGTGAGCGGATGAATATTGAAGACGTCCAAAAGCACTTGGTCGTCATCGAGCGTCGGCTGCTCCATGTTGACCCAGAAGATGAGCGATTCGTCCTGGAGCAGATCCGGCAACTGCTCAACGGTGAAGCCTTCCTCAACCTGCTCCGCGCCCGCGCGGTAAACGAAAATCTCCATCTTTAATCACCTGGCCTTTCTCTGATCTCGCTCGAATGACCTGCGCTATCACTGGTGGTGTGACAGC
>JANOGZ010000445.1:0-1722 GCA_031406255.1 Pyrinomonadaceae bacterium
GCGCGTCGCTGAGTCCGCCATCGGCTTTACTGAATCCACGGCATGACCGAGGCGTCCGAGCCGGCGCGTCACCTCGCCATAGAGACCCGCCGAGGGTACGGCGAGGGCCAAACCGCGCAGCTCTTCGAGCGTCGCCATGGCCTTCTCCCGTTTCTTCGCTTTGAGGTACAGATCGGAGAGGTAAACCCCGGAGTTAAAAAGCATCCCGGAGCGCTCGCGCGGATCGGCTGTTTTTGATCCGATGATTTGCGCGATATTGAACGCTTCACGCGCGTGCGCGGCCGCCGCGTCGAACTGTTTGTTTTTGTCATAGGCGGCGGCCATCGCGCTCTCCAGCAGCACTCGATTATTCGGCGTTTGCGGCGTGCGCCTCGCGTATTCGGCCAGCGCCGCTGCGGCTTCTTTCAGCAACTTCAGCTTGGCGGCCTGCACGATAAAGACGAGACGCGCGGTCTGCGCCTTTTCGCCATCCGCCGTTGAATCCTCGGCGAGAAAGCGGCGCAGCGCAGCAACCGCGCCTTCCGACCTGCCAGCGAGGTTATGAAGCAGGCCCAGATGGTAAAGGTCTGTGCCGGCGAGCGGCGCGCGCGCCTCAAGTTGCGCCGCGAAGCGTACGGCCAGATCACGCTGTTCACGCTTGGTCTTCTCGGCCAGCTTCGGATCGTAAGGCAGGCGCTGGCGCTCAAATTCCTCAAACTTCTTACGCGTGTAGCTCTCCGCTTCTTCATAGAGAGCGACGGCCGAACCGGGAGGCGCCGTTGTCGCTTCCCGGTTCGGCATTTGCCGCTGCTGCGCAAAAGCCTGGAGCGATGCGCCCAGCAAGATCATCCATATCACGGGCGCCGCTCGGAAAACCCTTCTCATCAAATATTTAATCCCCATTGGAGACAGCGCTGTAGGCGCGTTCGAAACGCTCGGGGGTGAAGGCCGCGAGCACGGGAGAAACCCTGCCGCCGACGACCGCATCGGCGATCAACTCGCCGGTCACCGGCGCAAGCAGAATACCATTACGATAATGGCCTGTCGCATAATACAGACCGGTCACTTCGGCGCACGCGCCGAGCACGGGCCACTCGTCTCGTGCGCGCGGGCGCAACCCGGCCCAGGCGTCAATCAGGGCGAGCCCGCCGATGGCCGGTGAAATCTCAAGCGCGCCGGTCAGGAGTTGATGCACCCCCGCACCCGTCACGGATTTGTCGAAGCCCGCGTACTCGACCGTAGCGCCCGCGAGCAGCCGCCCGTCACGCCGTGGCACGATGTAGCCGCGCGGGCTGTAGATGACGTGGCGCACCAGTGGCGGGCGAGCGTCGAAGCAGAGCATCTGCCCGCGCACGGGTTCGATGCGGGGGGAAGCCGCGCGGCTGCCAGTGACGGCAGAAGCCGCCGCCGGGTTTGCCGGAGCGATCAGTGAAACCCGAGAAGTCCACGCGCCGGCCGCGAGAATTACGACGCCCGCGCTCAGAGAAGAGCCGCCCGTTGTTTCGACGCTGCTGATTCGCCCGCGCTCGACCCTCAGCGCGCTGACCTCGGTGCCCGTCCGGATCGACACGCCATGCGCTTCGAGAGACGCCGCCAGCGCCGCCACCAGCCGGCGATTTTCGACCTGCCCGTCCGCAGGGAATTTCAACGCCATGCGGACGTTCCGTGCGAGCGCCGGCTCGAGCTCGCGCGCCGCGCCGGGCATCAGCCGCTCAATCTCCAACCCGGCGCGCGTCTGCCATT
>JANOGZ010000509.1:0-9238 GCA_031406255.1 Pyrinomonadaceae bacterium
TATACTCGGCGAGCGCCTCGGCGTAGCGTTTCTCCACATCGAGGGCGGCCGCGAGATTGGCATGGGCGGCATAGTTGTCCGGCGCGGCGGCGATAATTCTTCGAAGGATGGGCACTGCTGCTCCGAAGCGACGCGCCTGCACGAGCGCCGCCGCATAGCCGGTCGCGTAGTCTACATTGCGCGGCACAATTTCGACGGCCCTGGAATAGTATTCAAGCGAGCGCTGCGGATCAATCGTGCGATACATCGCGCCGAGGCGTGCGAGCAGTGACGCATTACGCGGGTCACGGGCGAGGAGCGCTTCAAGCGCCGCCCGCCCCTCGGCGTCTGCCGTCTCGCCCGTGAGCTCGATGAGCAGCGCGACGGCTTCGGGCTTTTTTTTCGCCGCCTCATCGAGCGTCTCGACGACGCGCCGCGCCGCCGCTTTGTTTCCCGCGCGCAGGTAGAGGCTCGCCAGGCGCAGGCGCGCCTCCGTGTCTCTGTCTTTTAGCGGAGCGCGCTCGATGGCTGCGAGGTCCGCCTCCGCGCCCCTCTCGTCACCGGTTTCGATCCGCAACGCGGCGCGCTCGAACCGCGCCGCCGCGTGGCCGGCATCGAGCGCCAGAGCGCGTTCAAAACTCATCAGGGCCGCGGCGCGTTCACCGGCGGCGCGTTCGGCGTGACCGCGTGCCGTCCAGTGCGGCGCCGTCGCCCCTTCCAGAGCCGTGGCCCGTCGCAGCAATTCAAGAGCTCCGCGCGCATCGCCGGCGCGCGTGCGCAGATCGGCGAGCGTCAGAAGCGCCAGAGAGTTCTTCGCATCCAGCTCGAGGGCGCGGCGCAGGAAGGGCTCCGCTTCCGCATCGCGCGCTCCTCCGGCGGCGCGCGCCAGCAGTGAGCCGAGCGCGGCCTGGGGAAGCGCCCACTCCGCGCGTAGTTGCGCGGCGCGGCGATAGGCCCCTTCCGCTTCCGTCGCGCGACCGAGCGCGACGAGCGCGGCGGCCCGCTGATATTCCGCTTCGGGGAATTCGGGGCGCACTTTGATCGCTTCTTCGTAAAACTCGAGCGCGAGATTCAGATCGCCGCGCGCGTGCGCATCCTGACCGCGCTCGAAAAGCTTCACCGGATCGGCCGCTTCGTCGCCAAACGCGTCATGTGTCTGCGCGCGCAACGGAGGCGCGCTGAGAAGCAGTACGAACAACACAGCGAGCGCGTAAATGCGTATGTGAGTGTGAAAGCGAGAAGGCATTAAAGCTACAACTTCTTCGATCAAACCCTGGCCGAGACTTTAAGCAGAGTGCCGAAAGATAAATCCCGACGTGATGTTAACACGCACGTACGCGCGTCGTCCATAAACGCTTCTGTGACGTCCTTCAAGCGCATGTCAGGAGATCTTCGGTTCAAAGAGACGGGTTGCGTCGCGCGAGAAGCCTGCGCTAACATGCCGCGCGGGATTCATAAAACTCAATTCAACCTGACTGAAGGAAAACTTATCGTCAAGGCACGTCTCGTCGTGTGGAGTAGTGAAAGCTGTGAAGAGCCAGAGAGAAGGGGACACGGATACCGAGAGCGAAGGATCAACTGATCCCTCGGTCTCTTCCGCAGCGCTCGTGAAAGAACAACTTTTGCGCGCGTGGCTGCGCGACATGGGATCGGTGCTGGTGGCTTTTTCGGGCGGCGTCGATAGCACCTACGTCGCCTGTGTGGCGACGAGCGAGCTGGGAGCGAGCGCCCTGTGCGTGACCGGCGAGTCGCCCAGTCTGGCCGCGCATGACCGCGCGGAGACGGCAGCGCTCGCGGCGCGTTTCGGATTTCATCACAAAAGCGTGCGCACCGATGAAGTTGATGACCCGCGCTATCAGGCCAACGCGCCTGACCGCTGCTATTTTTGCAAGGATGAGCTCTACGCGAAACTCGCGCCGCTGGCGCGCTCTCGCGCCCTGGCCGTGGTGGTTGACGGGTCGACGATGGATGATCTGGGCGACTATCGCCCGGGGCGTACGGCCACAGCCGCACGCGGCGTGCGGAGCCCGCTCATCGAAGTCGGAATGAGCAAGCGCGAGGTTCGCGAGCTGAGCCGGCGGGCGGGCCTGCCGACATGGGATAAGCCGGCGAGTCCGTGCCTGTCTTCGCGCATCGCTTATGGCACGCCGGTCACGATCGAGCGTTTGCAGACAGTAGAGCGCGGCGAAGGCATCATGCGAGAGTTGGGCTTTCGCGAATTCCGCGTCCGTCATCACGCCGAGCTTGTCCGACTCGAAATCGCACCGGCGGAACTCGACCGCGCGCTTGACCGGGCGGTGACAGATGAATTGGCCCGACGCTTCCGTGCGCTCGGCTTTCGCTATGTGACGCTCGATCTGCATGGTTACCGCACCGGCGCGATGAACGAAGTGCTAAGCGACTCTCAGCTTTCAGTCGTCCAGATTGAGCGCGGCGAAAAAGCTGACAATTGATGGCTGCAGGATAAAAGCATCGGTACTCTGGAGATGATTATGGCAAATGCAATGGTTGATGACGTGCGGCAGGTTAAGGAAGACAATCCCTTCGAGTCAATGATGTCGCGCTTTGACCGCGCGGCGCAGTTGCTTGATCTCAATCCGGACCTCTATGCCGTGATGAGGGTGCCAAACCGGGAGTTGAAGGTTTACATCCCGGTGCGGATGGATTCGGGCCGGCTCGAAATTTTCGAAGGCTATCGCGTGCAGCATAACTTCGCGCGCGGCCCGGCCAAGGGCGGAATACGTTATTCGCCCGACGTGTCGATCGATGAGATCAGGGCGCTGGCGGCGTGGATGACCTGGAAGTGCGCGGTCGTCAATGTGCCTTTCGGCGGCGCCAAAGGCGGCGTCATATGCGATCCGGCACAGATGTCGCTGGGCGAACTGGAGCGGATGACACGCCGCTATACGGCCGAACTGATCGACATCATCGGGCCGGAGAAGGACGTGCCCGCCCCCGATATGAATACCAATGAGCAGACGATGGCGTGGATCATGGATACCTACTCGATGCACGCGCGCCACACCGTGACCGGCGTCGTCACGGGTAAGCCGATTGATCTCGGCGGCTCTTCAGGGCGGCGCGAAGCGACCGGGCGCGGCCTGCTCTTCGTCATCAATGAAGCCGTCAAGAAGTTCAAGATGACCCCCCCCGCGACGCGTGTCGCCGTGCAGGGATCGGGCAATGTCGGGGGCATCGCCGCGCGCCTGCTTAATGAAGCGGGGTACAAAGTGGTCGCCATCTCCGATATTCACAGCGGCATCTACAATCCCGATGGGATTGATGTCCACGCTGCCCTGACGCACCTGCAAACGACACGCTCGCTTGAGGAGTTTGCGGGCGTCGAGAAGGTAAGCAATCAGGAGCTGCTCGAATTGGAATGCGATGTTCTCGTACCGGCGGCGACGGAGAATCAGATCACTTCGCAGAACGCCGACCGTCTCAAGTGTAAGGTGCTGGCCGAGGGCGCGAACGGCCCGACCACCGCCGCCGCCGACGAAATCCTACACAATAAAGGCATCTTCGTGATTCCGGATATCCTCGCCAATGCCGGCGGCGTAACGGTCTCCTACTTCGAGTGGGTACAGGATCGAATGGGGTATTTCTGGAAGGAAGACGACGTTAACGAACGGTTGCAAGACGTAATGGTTGCCAGTTTTAACGACGTTTGCAAGTATGCCGAATCGCATTCGGTCGACACGCGGACGGCCGCTTACATGCTCGCGATTGACCGCGTCGCCTATGATACGCGCATGCGCGGCATCTATGCGTGACAAAAAAGTGTCGGGTTTTTTGCGCTAAGTAGCGAAAAAGTATTGATTTCCGCCCAAAGGTAGAGTATGGTCTGCCGGAATTTGGTATGAAGGGGAAGATCGGCTAAGTGTAAACGTTAAGCGATCATCCAGACGCCGAATTCATGTTGTTGACAGCGGCGCATCTGTTTTCGTATAAGCATATAGCCGAAGTCAGGCAACAAAGCTAAATACAGTTGAGAGGCGCAAAGAGGCAGTTACGAGCGCCCGCAAACACACGAATACGTGTTCGGCTCCTCTCGCTGCTCCGCTCCATCTACAAGGCGTTTCCGGTCGAGGGCGGTAGCAGTTTTACTTTGACTTTATCGTTGTACGCTTGTAGTTGGAGCGTCCGCGCGCCGCAGAGGGTTATTGTGGGCACACCGGGTATCTTACCGAAGTAAACGAAGGCTATTAAGCTTACAGAGAGATACCCGCAGAAGACATGCCCAGAAGGCCCCGGCGAAGCACGGTCGCCCTTTTGCAAAATTTACAATACTCATTTCGCAGGAGGAATGCGATGAGACTCGCGAGAAGAGCGCTCGTTGCGGCGCTCGCCACGTTGATGCTGTGTGCCGCAGTATCAGCCCAAACGTTAAGGTTGGAGAATGATCCGCGAAACATCGCTCCAACCGTAGGCACAGGCGGCCCCGTCGGTGGCCCCACTGGACTCTTTACCATTTATGACGGCCAGACCCTGCGCCGGGGAGAGTTCACCTTCAGTTTCGCATACAGTAACTATGATCGCGATCCCGGTGACGTTGATATCGTCGAAGTACCGGTGAGTTTCCAGATCGGTTTAAACGATTACATCGAGTTGTTCTTCAACACTGATGCCTATCGCGGCGTCAAAGTCAACAACCCGCGTAATCTGTCAAGCTTCTACCTGCCGAATTCACAACTCTTCTTTTCGTCTACCTTGCTTGGCAGCGGCCCGGCAATTGTGCAAGCGCCGCTGAATTTCGGCGGGCAGACAGGTGCCGGAGCCACCTTCCGTCCGGCGTTCAATCAGCCGTTCGTGCAGTTCCCGTTTATCGGCGGCTCGGCCGGTAACTTCGGAGTGCTTCGCGCGGGGCGGCCGCTTTTTAATCCCACCCTGGGCGCGACGGCCGGCGGTGAGAGCGGTAACTTCAGCGCGGCGGACAACTTCCCCGGCATCGGCTCCATTTTCGGCAGCATCCTGCCCGGCGTCGTGCTCGCCACGAGGACGACAAGCTTACTAGGAGGGCCGGCGACGATTGTTGCTCCATTGACCTCGACGCTCGCGCCGAGCTATCTGCCGGACGCTCCGTTCATCAATCGTCTCTACGGTGAATCGGCCTTCGGCACGATTACGTTCGGTGCCAAGATCCGCCTCACCAGCCCGAACAATGCGTTCGGCTTCGGTGTTATTCCGTTCTATCGTTTCTATACCGATAAGGCGGATGATTTCAGCGGCTTCAACCAGCTGCAGCGCGGCTCGAGTCCCGGCGGCGACATCGGCGATTTCGGTGCCATCATGTTTCTGGATGGCCGCCTGAGTCGGTCGGTCAACCTCTCGGCCAACATCGGGTATATCTATAACAGCAACCCGCAGAGCGAAGCCTTCGGCGGCGGCAAGTTCTCGCTGCTTGATCGGCCGGCCGAGTTGATCACCGGCATCGGTTTCGACTTCCCGATCAACAGGTCCTTCCAGCCAATCGCTGAATTGCGGTCGACGAATTATGTCGGTGGCCGGACACCGAATGCTTTCGAGAACGATCCGATCGATGTTCTCCTCGGCGTTCGCATCTTCCCGCGGCGTTATCTCGGTTTCAGCGCCGCGTACCGCATCCACGTCAATCAGCAGGATCCGGATAATCCTCCGATCGGCTTCACCAATTCTGATGAGCCGAGTGGATTCATAGCGCAGTTCTTCGTGGGCCGTCGCAATGAGCGTGTTCCCGATGAATTGCCGAATCAGCCACCGACGGTGAATCTGACGGCGGCCCAGTCAACCGTCAGACTGGCGGCCGATTGCGGGCCGGGCCAGATACCGTCACCGTGCGAGCCGACCAGCCCGTCAGTACAGCTCTCGGCGAATGCGAGCGACCCCGATGGTGATACGCTGCTCTACACGTATTCGACCACCGGCGGCCGTATCGTCGGCGATGGGCCGAACGCGACGCTCGATCTGACGGGCGCGCAACCGGGCACCTATACCGTGACGGTGGAAGTCGATGACGGCTGCGGCTGCGTGGCCTTCTCCTCGACGACCGTGACGGTCGAAAGGTGCGACTGCAGGCCGGCGCCGACGCCAGACCCGACGCCAGTGCCGACGCCAGACCCGACGCCAGTGCCGACGCCGCCGGAAGTACAACCGACGCCGGTGAAGTTCGACGAGTACGGCAACATCCGCTTCAACGATGAGAAGGCGCGTCTCGACAACTTCGCGAACGAGCTGCAGAACCAGCCGCAGGCACAGGGATTAATCATCGCCTACGGCGGACGCCGTGGTCGCGCCGGTGAAGCGCAGGCGCGCGCCGATCGTGCGAAGGACTATCTCGTGACGACGCGCGGTATTGACGCGGGTCGCATCCAGACACTGGATGGCGGCTTCCGCGAAGACCTGACGGTCGAACTCTGGATCGTGCCACAGGGCGCGACATCACCGACCGCCAGCTCGACCGTTGATCCGAGCGAGGTGCAAAGTACACCTGTCAGGCGCACCCGGCGACGACCCAGACGGCGCTGAGGGGCAAGTTAAACGCTCGCGTCTCCGCTTAACAGGAGCGGCGCGACCTCTTCCGAACGCGGGCGATGTTTCTCACAAAGGAACATCGCCCGCTTCACTTTTGTCGCTTGTTCGGCGATCATGCGTGGTCAGAGGCCCGTGCAACCGGCCTCGCCGCGCGCGGCATCCTAACAGGCGGCCACCCGGCGTGGCCCTCAATTATCCGCAGTCAACTTATTGTTAAAGTCAACGCGCGCCAGTCTTCACTTAAGGATACTGGCGGGCAGCCACTGATTATAGAGATTACCATGCACACAATAACCATCAAATTCTTCGGACGATTCGCTACCCTGCTTCTCACTTTCGGACTCATCGCGCCTGTCCTGGTCTATCACCCTTCCAGTGTCAACGCGGCCGCGGCCGACACACCGACTGTCGGTGCGCTCGCCGGCGTTGACAGCAACGCCGCGCAGGTTCCGCTGAATTGGGTCGCGACCGGCCCGATGGGCGGCGACGTGCGCTCGCTCGCGATTGATCCGCAAGACCCGCAGCGCCTCTATTTCGGCACGATTGACGGGCAGATTTATACCTCCGCCGATGGTGGAGCGCGCTGGACGCGGGTCCCCGGTTTCAATTATCCCGGCCTGTACATAGATAGCCTGCTGGTAGATCCGCGCGATTCGAATACGCTCTACGCCGCGGCGCATCGCCATAAGCAGCCCGGCGGATTTTTCAAATCAACCGATGGCGGCGCGACGTGGCGCGAGGCAGCAGAGCTGAAAGAAGAAGCGCTTCATTCGCTGACGCAGGCGCCGTCGAATCCCGATCTGTTGATCGCCGGGACAAATCGCGGCGTGTTCCGTTCGACGAATGCGGGCGATACCTGGGAGCAGATGTCGACCGCGGCCACGCCCGGCCTGATCAATGTCGAATCGCTCGCGGTTGATCCGCGCAATGCGAATGTGATTTACGCGGGCACCTGGTACCTGCCTTACAAGACGAATGATGGCGGAAATACCTGGCGCTCGATCAAGACCGGCATGCTCGATGACTCTGACGTTTTCGCCATCGAGATAGATCATCGCAATCCCGATCACGTCATCGCTTCGGCCTGCAGCGGTATCTATGAATCCAAAAATGCGGGTGGCAACTGGCGCAAAGTTAATGGTATCCCTTCGCAGTCGCGGCGCACGCGTGCCATTCTCCAGCATCCTTCGATAGCAGACCTGGTGTTTGCCGGGACGACCGAAGGCTTCTGGCGTTCAACTAACGGCGGCAATAATTGGATGGTGACGACCGAACGGCAAAATTTCGAGGTCAATGCCATCGCCGTTCATCCGAAAAACCCGCAGACTGTTTATATCGGCACCAACAACCGCGGTGTCATGATCTCGCGCGATGGCGGAAAGTCGTTTACGCCGAGCAACGACGGCTACAGCGGACGCCGCGCTTACTCCATTCTTCCAGATCGCGAGCGGCCGGGACGCATCTATGCGACGACGATCAATACCGCGACCGGCGGCGGCTCCTTTTTTGTCAGCAATGATAGTGGCGCCACCTGGCAGCCTTCGGCGCGCAACATGCCACATCGCTTAATCGCTTACTCGATTCTGCAAGATCAGCGCGACGGTAATCTTCTTTATCTGGGAACAAACTACGGAATTTATCGCTCGCCCGATCGCGGCGCTTCGTGGTCGCCGATCGGCGCGCCGGAGACAAAGACAAAAGACACGAAGAAGAGTCGGCGCCGCCGCGGCTCATCTTCCGCGGCACAGAGGAGCACCGGCCGCGCTCCGGCCGCCTCGGCGAAGAGCACTAAGGACACAGTCAAACGCGCGCAGGAGGCCCTGAACGCGCTCACTTATGATATCGGCACTCCGGACGGAGTGGCGGGCACGCGCACCGTCGCGGCCATTAGAAAATTCCAGGCGGACAGGAACATTCCGCAGTCGGGCAAGCTTGATAACGCCACGCTGACGGCGCTCGGTCTCGGCGGCGGTATGCAGGCGTCCGGCGCTACCGTGGAGGGCATACAGTCGGCGCCGATCGCGCTTGCCGAAACGATCAACGCGCTCGCTCATACTTCCGACGAGCGTGATGGCCGCCCGGGTATTCTCGCCGCGACAAACACCGGCCTCTATCGCAGTTATGATCCGATGGTCGGTTGGGAGAAAATATCCTACGGAACTACGACCTCTGATCCGCGCACGCTTTGTATCTCGACGAACACGCAGAATCCGCCGACCATTTATGTCGGTACGCCCAGCTCGGGCGTACTCGTCTCGCGCGACGACGGTAAGACATGGAAACAGATCGAATCGGGGCAGATTCCGACGTTCGTTCCGATCAACGTCATCGAGCAAGATCCGCAGCGCTCCGCGTATGTCTATGTCGGCACGACGCAGTCGTTTTATATGTCGCACGATGGCGGCGAGAAATGGTTGCGACGCGGCGGCAATCTGCCTCTCGGCAGTTACACGAGTATTCTCATCAATCCGCGAAACAGCGATGAGATTTTCGTAGGCAATGCCATCGAGCGCGGCGGGAGCCCCTTGCGCGCGACGGAGGGTGGCGGCATGTTTCGTTCGACGGACGCCGGGATGACCTGGGGACGTGTTGATCCGGAGCTTCCGAGTCGGCGTATCTGGGCGCTTGCTTTTGATCCGCAGAACCCTGGTCGCATCCTCGTCGGATCGCATTCGGCCGGCATCTACGTCGCCCAGCGCGACACAAGCGCGGCCGCTTCCGAACACAATCCACCCTGCGATATGCCGTG
>JANOGZ010000511.1:0-4090 GCA_031406255.1 Pyrinomonadaceae bacterium
CAAATATTTTCATGGTTCAGATGATCTAAAACTTGAGCCAAAAGTAAAACAAATGCCAGTACTTCCCAAACGGACAGGTACTGGCATTTTCATTTATTTAGTGTAGTGTATAAACACTCAAAAAAGCTGGCTTTAGAACGCCTTTTCGCCAAAATATTTCATGAACTGAGTCCGTTCCCAAGCCTGGGCCGAAGTAGCAGCAAGACTTAAGGAACCTTTAAAATCATCAATCGTTTCGCGGTAGGAGGAGAAGGTTTTTGACGGACGAGCTTTTAAAGTGGCGGCAGGAGTTTCCGATTCTGGAGCGTGCCGTCTATCTGATCTCGCACAGTCTGGGTGCGATGCCCCGCGCCGCTTACGACCGCCTTCAAGCTTACGCCGAGATGTGGGCGACGCGCGGCGTGCGCGCCTGGGCTGAGGGCTGGTGGGACATGCCGCTGACGGTCGGCGATGAGGTGGCGCGGATCATCGGCGCTGATCCGGGTACGATCGTCATGCACCAGAATGTTTCCATCTGTCAGTCGCTGATCCTCTCGTGCTTCGATCCCGAACCGTCGCGAAACAAGATCGTCTATTCGGAGCTGGAGTTTCCTTCCGTAAAGTATGTTTATGAGGCGCACGCGCGCGGGGGTCGGCTCCGCGTCGAGAAGGTCGCTTCGGTGGACGGCATCACCGTGCCGCTCGAGCGCATGCTCGCGGCCATTGATGAGGAGACGCTGCTCGTTCCCATTTCGCATGTGCTGTTCAAGAGCGCGTTTTTGCAGGACGCGCGGGCGATTACCGAGCGCGCTCATCAAGTGGGCGCGCTCGTCGTGCTCGACACATACCAATCGGCCGGCACCGTGCCCTTCAGCGTTAAGGAACTGGACGTTGATTTCGCGACCGGCGGTTCGGTCAAATGGTTATGCGGCGGTCCCGGTGCGGGCTATCTCTACGTCCATCCGCGCTGGCAAACACGGCTTGAGCCGAAGGTGACCGGCTGGATGGCGCACGAAGAGCCGTTCGCTTTCGAAGGCGCGCCGATCCGTTATGCTCCCACGATCGCACGGTTTCTGCATGGCTCGCCGGCGATCCCCGCGCTCTATGCGGCGCAGTCCGGCTATCAGATCATCAACGAAATCGGGGTGGCGAAGATACGCGCCAAAAGCGTGCGGCAGACCACGCGGCTCATCGAACTGGCCGGGGAAGCCGGGTTTCATGTGACGAGCCCCCGCGACGTGAACGCGCGCGGCGGCACCATCACGGTGGCGGTCGAGCATGCGGCGGCCGTTACCGCCGAACTGATTCGCCGCGAGATCATCGTCGACTACCGGCCCGGCGCGGGCGTGCGCATCTCCCCACACTTTTACACGAAGGACGAAGAGCTCGAGATCGTTATTCGTGAGATACGCGACATCATCGACAGCCGCGCCTATGCCGCGCACGAGGCGGCGGGCGCAGCATTTTAAGAGCCATTGGGAAAAAGGGGAGTAGTCTTCAGGAGTCAGCGTCAGGCGGCCGCTATTGTTCGCAGCTGGCGCCGCGGCTTTCGTGACCTCAAGTTATGACCAAACAATACGGCGGCGAAGCGCCGCTCTCATACAATAAATACCTGCGCGTGGTCGACCTCATCGGGCTGCAAGACTGCCTTTCCGAACCGGCGCATCATGATGAACTGTTGTTCATTACGATCCACCAGACGTACGAACTATGGTTCAAGCAAATTCTTCATGAGATAGACGCGGCCATCGCGGCGATGAATGACGATCGCGCTCCCGTAGCGACGCGCGCGCTCGACCGCGTCGTCGAGATCGAAAAGATACTCGTCAACCAGATTCATCTGCTGGAGACGATGACGCCGATTAACTTTCTCGGCTTCCGCGATGAGCTGAATCCGGCGAGCGGCTTTCAATCCATGCAGTTTCGTGAGATCGAGCTCTCATCAGGAATCAAAGACCCGGCCATGCTGCGCAGCTTCCAGGACGACGAATTCGCCTCGCAGCGGCTGCAGGCGCGCTACGCCGGCCTGACGCTCAGCGGGGCTTTCTACGCGCTGCTCAGCCGCCGCGGACTCGATGCTCCGGCCGACGATGATTCTCTGAGGGTCGAGGAACGGCGCCAGCACTACGAACGGCGCACGCGCGCCGTCCTTGAAGTAATCACACACTTCGAGGAGCGATACGAAGAGTTTCAACTGGCCGAGAGCCTGATCGCGCACGACGAATATTTCTCGCTGTGGCGCTTTCATCACATCAAAATGGTCGAGCGGATGGTCGGAACCAAACGCGGCACGGGCGGCTCGGAAGGCGTCGGATACCTGCGCACGACGCTCGACAAGAAGTTCTTTCCGGAACTCTGGGAGGCGCGTACCTATCTGGATACCAATCATGGCAGCGGCGGATGCCCCTTTACCGGCAAGTAAGGAATCGTAGACGGAGAGCTGCTGCGGCCTGATCGGGTATTTACCACCCGTTATTTATTATCAGATGAAGATCGAATTCCCCGAACGCTTCAATATGGCCGACTACTTCCTCTACCACAATGTGGAGGAGGGGCGCGAGAACAAAACGTGTCTTTACTTTCGCGACGAAGCCTACACGTATGCGGACGCGGTGCGGATGGCGAACCGCGCGGGCAACGCGCTGCGCGCGCTCGACGTCGACGTCGAGGATCGCGTGTTGATCGCGCTGCCGGATTGTCCCGAATTCGTCTGGACATGGTTCGGCGCGAGCCGCATCGGCGCTGTTCTCACGATGGTTAACCCGCTGCTGCCCGCCGCCGATTACCAGTACTATCTCGAATACACGCGCGCGCGTGTGGCGATTATCGACGAATCGCTCGTGAGGACTTTCGAAGAAGCGACGAAAGGCGCGCGCTACTTACGCCGTGTGCTGGTGACGGGGCGCGAGACGGGAAGCTTTCTCTCATTCGATGAGACGGTGGGGGAGATGTCCGATCAACTGATCGCTCCCGCCAGTACGCACCGCGATGACGTTGCGATCTGGCTGTTCACCTCCGGCTCGACCGGGCTTCCGAAGGGCGCTGTGCACCTGCATCACGACCTGCCTTTCAACACCGAAGTGTATGCCAAGCGCACGCTCGGAGTTAATGAAAATGACCTGACCATCTCCGTTCCGAAGCTGTTTTTCGGTTACGCGACGGGCACCAATCTTCTCTTCCCCTTCGCGGTCGGCGGCGCGACCGCCCTCTTCTCCGAGAGATCGACGCCCGAAAAGATGTTTGAAATGATCGAACGCTACCGCCCGACGATCCTGACGAGCGTGCCGACGATGATCAACGGGATGCTCAACGCGGAAGGCGCGGCGGGGAGAGATTTATCTGCCCTGCGAATGTGCCTGTCGGCGGGTGAAGCGCTGCCCGTCGAGCTCTACGAGCGGTGGGTCAAGACGTTCAATGTCGAGATTCTCGACGGCATCGGCTCGGCCGAGATGTTTCATATTTACATTACGAATCGGCTCGGAGATGTCCGTCCGGGCAGTCTTGGACGTATCGTCGATGGCTACGAGGCGCAGATCATTGATGGGGAAGGCCGCGCGGTGGCCACCGGCGAAATGGGCACGTTGCGCATCAAGGGAGACTCGGCGGCGCTGTGCTACTGGAACGCGCACGAGAAATCGAAGGAGACCTTCGCGGGCGACTGGTGCACCACCGGCGACCAATTTCACGTGGACGGCGAGGGCTACTACTGGTATCACGGCCGCACCGACGACATGCTGAAAGTGTCGGGCGTTTACGTCGCGCCGGTCGAGATCGAAAATTGCCTGCTGCAGCATGAAGCGGTGCTCGAATGTGCCGTCGTCGGGCATGATCCGGGCGACGGCCTGATCAAACCGAAAGCATTCATCGTGCCGCGCGAGAGCTACACGCCCGGCGAAGAGTTGGCCGAAGAAATTAAGAGCTTCGTCAAAGCAAAAATCGCGCTCTATAAATATCCGCGCTGGATCGAATTCGTCGCTTCGCTGCCAAAGAATGATCGCGGCAAGATTGATCGCAAGCAACTTAAAAGCAGTGGTCAGTGGTCAGTGGCCGGTGATCAGAAAAAGCATTAGCGATTTCCTACTGACCACTGACCACTGCTTCTTATGCCGTT
>JANOGZ010000553.1:0-3795 GCA_031406255.1 Pyrinomonadaceae bacterium
CATCACAACAGCTTGAACCCGATTTTAATCGGCAGGCATGCAATCATTGCAGGCCACTCCGATGAGTGGTCATTGAAAACATTCCGGAGGATCATTAATGAGTGATGAGATTACCTGTCCGAAATGCTCTCATCTGATGGCGCGCGGCTTCATCCCTGAATTCTCCCACCGATCTTCTGTTTCATTCTGGGTTGAAGGAGAGCCGGAGTATTCCTTTTGGGCCGTCGGTGTCAAAATATCTGCAGATAAAATGATTGATATTGTGACGTACCGCTGTGCCGGTTGCGGTTTTCTGGAGTCGTATGCGAAAAAGTGAAGTTTATCCACGAACAATTCTGATTTTGAGGAGGCAAGCTTTGCTTCGAAAACTAAATTGCACGATGGCGCTTCTGGTGCTGCTCATTAGCCAGGCGCTCGCCCAGAATCAGCCATCTACGCCAGGACGCGGGACACCGGAACGCCAGGCCATAATTGATGCCTTGCGGCTGCCCGTGCAAAAGCAGCTAAAGAAGAAGGTGATCTTCAAGGTTGACCACCTGAAAGTGCAGAATGGGTGGGCTTTCATGAAGGGAGTGCCTCAAGAGCCGGATGGGCGCGAAGTGGATTATCGCGAAACGGTCTACCAGACGGCCATTGATGCTGGCGCTTTCGATGATGGGATCGTCGCTCTGCTGCGGAAGCGTAATGGGAAGTGGCAGGTGGTGCAGTATGTCATCGGCGCAACCGATGTTCCTTATGTGGAGTGGGACAAGAAATATCATGCCCCGACGGAAATATTTAGAGAGCAGTAGCCAAACGTAGAGCCGCAATCTGGCAGGGAGTTCGAGCGGACGCGCGATCAGCAGGTCTCCGGTCATTGAAGATGAAAGCGCGGCGGCTCGCTTCCGGCGGCAGGCCGCTCACTTCAGGTTAATGTCGAGACACTCGGATGCGTGAGCTTGAGCTAGTCATCTTCGACTTGGCGGGAACCACGGCGGAAGATCGGGGGGAGGTGCCGGATTCATTCACCGCCGCGCTGGCCGAGCACGGCGTCGAGGTCACACGCGAACAGGTCAACGGCGTGCGGGGCTCCTCCAAGCGTCAGGCCGTGCTTCACTTCATCCCGGCGGGGCCGGAGCAGACCAACCGCGCCGAAGCGGTCTACTCCTCATTCCGCGCACACCTGGCGCGGCGGTATGCATCCGCGGGCGTGCGGCCTGTGCCCGGCGCGGCCCTGGCCTTCCAGTCGCTCCGGGAGCGCGGCGTCCGCGTGGCCCTGAACACCGGCTTCGACCGGGAAACAACCGGGCTGCTGCTCGACGCGCTCGGGTGGTCCGACGGTGCTGTTGATACCGTCGTATGTGGCGACGACGTGACGCAGGGGCGTCCGGCACCGTACCTGATCTTCCGCGCGATGGAGGCCACAGGCGTGGTCAGCGTTCACAGGGTCGCCAGCGTCGGCGATACTATCCTCGACCTGCGGGCGGGCTACAACGCGGGGGTGCGCTGGAACGTGGGAGTGCTCACGGGCGCGCATGATCGCCGGTTGTTGGAGAGTGTGCCGCACACGCACCTGCTCCCATCGGTGGCCGAGTTGACCGGCCTCTGGGGTGGTGTCGCCTCGACGTAGCCAGCTAACGCTCCGCATACGCCCGCCCCGCAAAGTGCCTCCTGATTAATTGCACGGGCAGAGGACCATGAATTCAGTTTTCAGAGACGAATCCTTGAGAGGACTCTAAAGGAATGGATACTTTTGCCACAGCCATTACTTGTATCGATGGTCGTGTTCAGCGACCGGTCGCTGACTGGGTGAGGCTGCACTTAAATGTCCGTTATGTCGACTTGATCACTGAGCCGGGAGCCGACAAAGTGCTGTCTCAGGGCGAAGTCGAAATTATCACCGACATTATTAGAAAAGCCCAGTTTTCGATAACTCACCACTATTCGAGCATTGTTGCGCTGGCAGGACACGACGCATGCGCGGCGAACCCCGTCTCAAAAGAAGAGCACCGGGAGCAAATTATCGAAGGCGTGAAGGTATTAATCTCATATGAAAAGATACATCCGAGAGGCTATAAATATCATACTTATTATTCTGGGCATCCTTTCAGCCGGATTCGGGCTGAAGGGTTTTCTGTTATCAAGCCGTTTTATCGATGGCGGTGTGACTGGCATTTCCATGCTACTTTCGGATGTGCTCGGATTCCCGCTAGCAATTCTGATCCTGCTCATCAATATTCCTTTTATCGCTGTCGGCTACCGTCAGGTTGGCAGGATGTTTGCGATCAAGAGCGCGTTAGCGATTGCGGGCTTGTCCATCTGTCTCACGATCGTCAATTTCCCGGATGTGACACCCGACAAACTTTTGACCGCCGTTTTCGGAGGTTTCTTTATCGGCGCCGGCATCGGACTCGCGATCCGTGGGGGCGCGGTTTTAGACGGGACGGAAATCGCGGCATTGCTGGTCAGCAAGAGCAGCAGTCTCTTAAAAGTGGGGGATGTCATTCTCATCTTGAATGTTTTCATCTTCTCGGCCGCCGCGTTCTTTCTAGGCATCGAATCGGCTCTCTATTCGATTCTGACCTACTTCGCCGCATCGAAAACGATCGATTTTCTGATTCACGGTATCGAGGAATACACCGCCGTCACCATTATCTCTGATAACAGCGAAGAGATCCGACAGTCGATAATTCGCATTCTGGGTCGCGGCGTGACGGTTTACAAAGGTCGCCGCGGGTGGACTGACGCAGAGCAGGATATTTTATTCTGCGTCGTGACGAGATTAGAAATCGGCAAGGTCAAGAGCGTTGCCAAAGCGGTGGACGCTTCGGCATTCATCCTGATACACCCGTTAGCCGACGCCGAGGGAGGAGTGCTTAAAAGGGGCGCTCTACATTAACGGCGCGCCCGTCACAGCACTCGCGCGGAGGGTTCGCCAGCATAGACGCAACGAATTTAGTATTGACGGATAATGCTCCCTTTCAACTCCCGTTATGCATCCTGCGCCAGACCCCGCTGTCAACGCCCTGCTCCACCTGTTACTGGCGAGCGTACAGACTATTTTAGGGAATCACTTTATCGGCATGTATCTATACGGCTCACTGGCAGGCGGTGATTTCGACCAGAGCAGCGATATTGATTTTGTCGTCGTCACCGACGATGAGATCGGAGACAATCTGTTTTCGGCGTTACGAGCCATGCACGCGCGCATCGCGGCCAGCGACTCCCGGTGGGCCAGGGAGTTGGAAGGGTCCTATATTCCGCAGCGCGCGCTCCGGCGCTACGACCCGGACCATGCCCGGCATCCGCATCTTGATCGCGGCGGCGGTGATCTCCTCATCGAGCAGCACGACAGCGACTGGGTGATTCAACGCCATATCCTGCGAGAACGGGGAGTAGCGCTCTCCGGGCCGGCTCCCCACACCCTGATTGACCCGGTTACACCAAACGACTTGCGGCGGGCAGTGCTGGCAATTTTACGTGGGTGGTGGGCGCCGATGCTTGATGATCCTGCTCCCTTGCGGAGCCGCGGGTATCAGTCCTACGCCGTCCTCACGATGTGTCGCATGCTCTATACGCTTCAATATGGCGTCGTCGTCTCAAAGCCAGTCGCGGCGCGCTGGGCGCAGCCAATCCTTGGTGGGCGGTGGGCACCCTTGATTGAACGAGCCCTGGCCGGACGACACACTCCGCGATCAAAAGCGGAGTCTGACGATCTGAACGGAACAAAGGACATCATACGATACGCGCTTGAACGCGGTCAGCAATACGAAATACCTGCGGATCAAGCATAGCGTAGAAAATCGGGTGAGCAAG
>JANOGZ010000561.1:0-2522 GCA_031406255.1 Pyrinomonadaceae bacterium
GGCATAGAATCAAACGATGAATTTGGAGATGATGAGCGATGAACGAAAATCAGCTCATTGCTTCCGCGTTCATCGTTTATCCTTTCTTTTATACTTTTTCCTGGACGGTCGAACCGAGCAGGCCCGCCGGACGGAACAACAGAACGAGAATCAGGATTGAGAAAGCCACCGCATCGCGGTACGACGACGGAATGCCGATAATCTGCCCGTACCCGACGACAAACGTCTCCGCGGCCCCGATCAGCAAGCCACCGAGCACCGCGCCCGGAACATTTCCGATGCCGCCAAGCACCGCCGCGACGAACGCCTTCAAACCGGTGATGATGCCCATCAGCGGATAAATCTGCGGGTTGTACTGCGCCGTCAAGACGCCGCCGGCCGCCGCCAGCGCCGAGCCGAGCGCAAAGGTGAAGGCGATGATGACATCCGTATTAATGCCCATCAGCTTCGCCGAGTTGAGGTTGAAGGAAACGGCGCGCATCGCCGTGCCCACTTTTGTCCGGTAGATGATCCACTGCAGCAAAAGCATCAACGCGACCGAAACGATGAAGATCAAAATCTGCGCCGTGGAGATCGTCGCCTCGCCAAAGAGGATGTACGTCTGGTTCTGTAGAAGCTGCGGAAAGGAAAGCGGCGCGCCGCCGAGGCTGGCGACGAAAAGATACTCGATAAAGAGCGAGACGCCGATCGCGGTGATCAGCGTCGTCATGCGCGAGTATTTTCTGACGGGGCGGTAAGCGAAGCGCTCGATGATTACGCCGACGAGCGCCGCGATGATCATCGAGCCGACGAGGACGACGCCCAGTCCGACCAGTGAAGGTTCGGCGGCGAATCCGAGTTGAAAAGCCAGAAAGTAACCGGCGAAGGCGCCGACCATGTAAATATCGCCGTGCGCGAAGTTGATGAGCCGCAGGATGCCGTAGACCATCGTGTATCCGAGCGCGATGAGCGCGTAGATTGACCCGATCGTCAAGCCGTTGATGAGTTGCTGAACGAATGTGTCCATGTCAGGTATCAGAGAAGCGCTATGGATGTCGGAGGCTGCCTTGGGCCATGACCGTCGCGGACTTTGGCGACCGGCGATGCGGATCGCGTTAGTCTCCGGCGGCCGCGGGCGACGGGCTGGCCGTCGTCGTTCCGCCCGCCGGCGCCGCCGGCGCCGCGCCGAGGGGTTGAATGGTCTCTTTGTAAATGAATTTGCCGTTTTCCAGTAAAAAGACGACCGCCGGCTTGACGGCATTGCGTTCGGCGTTGATGGAGATATTGCCGGTCACGCCCTGGAAGCTGCTGGTCTGCGCAATGGCATCGCGCAGCTTCGGGCCGTCGGTGGTTCCGGCGCGCCGCAGTGCGTCGCCAAGGACGCGCATCGCATCGTAGGCGAGCGCGGCGATGGCGTCAGGCGCGGTATTGCTGTAACGCGTTTTGTAGTCGGCGACGAACTTTTTGACCACCGGTGAAGGATCATCAATCGAATAATGATTCGCCATGTATGAGCCGTTGAGCGCCTCGCCGCCCAGTTGCCAGAGCTGCGGCGCGTCCCATCCGTCGCCGCCAAGCAATGGAGCCTTGATGCCGAGCTGCTTGGCCTGTTTCGAGATCACGCCGACCTGCCCGTAGTAGCCCGGCAAGAATATAACGTCCGGGTTCATTGACCGAATCGCCGTCAGTTGTCCGCTGAAGTCCTGATCCGTCTGTGTGTAAGACTGTGTCTGAATGACCTTGCCGCCGAGCTTGATGAAATTCTCTTCAAAGAATTGCCCCAGCCCCCGGCTGTAATCCGAGTTGACATCGAGCAGGATCGCGGCGGTCTTCGCTTTTAAGGTGTTGGCGGCAAACTTCGCCATCACTTCGCCCTGGAACGGGTCGATGAAGCAGACACGAAAGATATAATCGCCGACCTGTGTGACTTTCGGATTGGTTGAGGACGGCGTGATCATCGGCACTTTCGCCTCTTGCGCTTTCGGTGCGGCGGCCAGACTGTTCGTCGAGGCCACTTCGCCAAGCACGGCGTGGACCTTATCCTGGCTGATCAGCTTGGTAACCACGGTCGCCGCCTGGGCCGGCAGTCCCTGATCATCTTCGATGATGAGTTGGATTTGACGACCATTGATGCCGCCCGCCTTGTTGATCTCGTCAGCCGCCATCTCGATGCCGTTTCTGGTCGACTGCCCGAAGCTGGACGTCTGCCCCGAAAGGTCGGCGTAGACGCCGACTTTAATAGCGCCCGTATTGTCGCTCGCCATGTCGCCGCCGCGCCGTTCGCAGGCGATCGCAACCGCGAATATGATCATCAATCCGAGAGTTAAAAAGGTGCGTTTCATATTTTCCTCGCTGGGGTGTACATCGTTCTTTAAGAACGCGACGCTCTGCCGAAAGGCGCGGAGAGTTCGCACTCCTTACTGGTCAACAGTTGGCCTGACGACAAGTCTCCGGCAAACAGCACTGCTGGCAACCGATCTGATTTTGTGCGCACGAAAATCGCTGGTGCTATCCAAGGGATGAGCTTCCCGGCTCGACGGCAA
>JANOGZ010000576.1:0-4673 GCA_031406255.1 Pyrinomonadaceae bacterium
ACATCGCGTCCCTGCCAAACACTGCGGTGTGTTCAATGGAAGAGGACACGTTCGAGCTGATTGACCGATGCAAAGCGGTTGCAACCCTGACAGGCAGCGTCGGATTCCAGGCGCTCCTGCGCGGCAAGCCCGTGCTGGCGCTGGGACTCGCTCCTTACAAGGATCATCCTGCCTGCTTTCCGGTCGCGACTTACGAAGATGCTCGATGCTTGAAAGATGGCGCGGCATCACGCGTGCGAGTGGCGGCGCGCTCATTATCGAAACAGCCCCCGCCGAAATCAAGGGAGCCTTTGACGTCTGGGGATTAGGCGAGGCGGCGGCGTTGCTGATGCCGCGTCTCAAGCAGCAGTTCGATGTGGACGGCCTGCTCTCTCCGGGACATTTCGCCGCCCTGTAGAGTCGGGACAGTGTTTCAGCTCGAGCCTCGCATGCTCTTGAATGATGACTGAGAATTCATTACAACTCGCGCGCGCGCTGGCCGCGGAAGAGGATAAACTTCTCGCGTGTATTCACTGCGGCCTCTGCCTCGAAGCGTGCCCGACCTATGTGCATACCGGCGATGAGAACGACAGCCCGCGTGGACGCCTCTACCTGATGCGCGCGGTGAAAGAAGGGCGGCTCGGCGCGACGTCGTGGACCTTTACGCGTCATATTGATCGTTGTCTCGGTTGCCGGGCGTGCGAGAGCGCGTGTCCGGCCGGCGTCGAGTACGGCCATTTGCTTGAAGCCGCGCGCTCTGACATTATGGCGCACCGCGAGCCGAAATCCCTGCCGGGGCGCTTATTGCGGCTCGCGTTGCAACATCTCTGGCCGCATCCGGCGCGCCTGCGCTTCGCGCTGGGCCTGGCGCGGCTAGTCCGTGATGCCGGAGTGCCTCGTCTTCTGCTGAGAACGAAAGCGGCGCGGCTCGTCGCGCCCCGTCTGGAATTTGCGCTGGCGCTGCTTGACAGCTCCGCGCCGGCGCCGATCAGGGAAGAGCGACAGGAGCGAGGCGCTGCTGCCGACAGCGCTGTTGACAACTTTAACGCTCGCCCTCCGCACCCTGCAGCGTACCGCGCGCTGCTCTTTACGGGTTGTGTTACCGAGGGTCTGTTCGCGCGCGTGAACCGCGCGACCGCGCGCGTGCTGGAAACGAACGACTGTGCGGTGAGCGCACCGTCGGAGCAGGCTTGCTGCGGCGCGCTTCATGCGCATGCCGGAGAGCTCGAAGGCGCGCTCGCGCTCGCGCGGCGCAACATCGATGCTTTCGCCGGAGACGAGAGCGGACCTATTATCACCAATGCCGGCGGCTGCGGTGCGATGCTCGTCTCCTACGGTCAGCTCCTCGCCGGGGATAAAGATTATGCCGCGCGCGCGCGCGTTTTCAGCGCGCGTGTCCGAGATGTGGGCCAGCAGCTACAGACGACCGGCGTGCGCCGCGGCGCACGCCTCGGCTCCACGCGCGTCACGTACGACGCCTCATGCCACCTGCTTCACGGTCAGCGCGCAAGTAACGCTTCGCTCGGTATGCTACAGGCGGCGGTTCCGGAGCTTCATTTCGTGCCGCTCATGGAAAGCGATGTGTGCTGCGGTGGTGCGGGCGTCTACAATCTGGTTGAGCCCGAATTGTCGGCGCGCGTGCTCGCCGAGAAACTCGCGCACATCAAGCAGACGGGCGCTGAAGTTCTGGCGACGGGCAATCCCGGTTGCCACATGCAGATCAGCGCCGGCGCGCGGCTCTCAGGGATATCCATCCGCGTGTGTCATCCGGTGGAGCTCGTTGACGAATCATACAGGCGCGCCGGTTTTTATGATGGAGACGAGTCGGAGAAGGCTTAACGAACCGAGCAGTCGAATGACCGGCGCTGGCAACGACCGCGCTTTCCAACGCGCTCTCCGATTATCATGCACGTGATGGACGTTCTAAAACTTTCGATGGAAGTTTGAGGTGATAAGCGATGTCGGACACATCTATTCGCAAGAAACTGGCGGGAGCGGGAGCGCTCCTCTTCTTTATCGGGATGGTCACGGGCCTCTGGTCGGCGGCGGCAGCCACGGGAAAGTACACCGGCGGCATCGACCTCAGGATAACGCGGCAGCTCGCGCTGGCGGCCCATCTCAACGGCCTTCTCGGAGGACTGTGGATGATCGCCGTCGCGTGGAGCTTCGAGTATCTCCACTATGGCACCAAAGGCCTGCGTCGGCTCGCCCTCGCGGTCGCCATCCCCTCCTGGGCGAACTGGCTTGTGACGCTCGTCGCATCCTTCTTAGGCGTCACCGGGCTCGAATACACCGGCTATCGCCCCAATGACATGATCGCTTTCTTTCTGCAAACGTTAGTCGTCTTGCCGACGCTGCTCGCTTCCGGCTTCTGGGCGTGGGGCTTCCGTGGCCGTCGCGATTCCTGAGCGACCGTTTGATTGTTAACGGGCTAAGTTTTGCTCGGGTTTAGAGCCATCGCGTGAGCGGGCAGGGCGTCGAACGCGACGCGCCCGCCGATGAGCGTCAGCTTCACGTTACCTTCCGCATCGAGCGCGACCAGATCGGCGCGCTTGCCCTCCTCGATCGAGCCGTAGTCTCGTTCTCTACCGAGCAGGCGGGCCGGATTGTGCGCCGCCATGCGCGCGCCATCCTCAGCAGAGACGCCGAGCGCGGCGAACTGCCGCATGGCATCGCGCAGGCTGATCACAGAACCGGCGATGCTGCCACGCGCGTTGCGCGTGCGTCCACGGGCGACGGAGATCGTCTCACCCCAGATACGGTACTCGCCGTCGCCCAAGCCGGCCGGCGCGACCGCATCGCTGATCAGCGAAATCCGCCGTGCCGTCTTACAGCGCAACACGAGTTGCAGCATCAGCGGGTCAAGATGCACACCATCGGCGATCACATCACAGGTCACGTCATCGCGCAGTAAGCCCCACGCAACGGGTCCCGGCGCGCGATGGTGCAGCGGGGCCATCGCATTCATGAAGTGCGTCATATGCCGCGCGCCCTCCTGGCACGCGCGGTCGAGCGCTTCGACGTCGGCGCGCGTGTGCCCGATCGAAACTATCCACCCGCGCGCGCGCAGTTCGCGCACCAGCTCGATGCCGCCATCCGTCTCGGGCGCAACCGTAATCATGTGCGCCGCGCCGTCTTCATTCTTCACGGTGGCCAGCTCGTCGAGATCGGAGGGGTGTGCGAATGTGCGAAAGTAGGCGGGCCGCAGCGCGCCGCACTGCGCGCTGTTGATGAACGGCCCCTCGTAATGCAGGCCGAGGGCGCGCGCCGCCGCCGGTCGCTGATCCTGCTCGCGTATCAGTTGCTCGATTGCACGCGCGCTACGCTGATAATCCTCGACGGGCGCGGGCACAAGCGTCGGGAGCCACGCCGTGACGCCGCAACTGGCGAGGAAACGCGCAACCGTGTGAAGTTCGTCGGCGGTCGCCTCCATCGTGTCTATGCCGACCGCGCCGTGGATATGAACATCGATAAATCCTGGGAATAGCGTCAGGCCCTCGAGATTGATAATCGCATCATCAGCAACAGACGGAGAGATTGTGTCTTCCTCCGGTCCGAACAGGCGCGCAATCCTCCCGTCCCTGATCAGCAAGCCGGCCTTCTCCACGCTCTTATCGGGTAAAACAAGGCGCGCATGGTGAATCAATACTGACGTTTTCCCGCTACCGTCACCTTTTATCATTACACACCAATAACCCTTTATCATTCCTTCGGGCAATATGTCCACGCCGTCGTGTATGCCTTGTCGGAAGGTCAATGACAATATCTTCGGGTAAGGCATCAGCTTCATCAATTCGCCGCGCCAATTCTACCGCGGCGGAGCGCAGCGCCGGGGCGTGCGGCGGTCAACTGTCCGTTGGACAAAACCGGCTCGCCGTTGACGATCACATAACTTATCCCGGTCGCATACTGGTGCGGCTGTTCGAACGTCGCGTGGTCGGCGATGCTCCGTTCATCAAAGATGACGAGATCGGCAGCAAAGCCTTCGCGCACCAGGCCCCGATCCGTCAACTTGAAGGTCTGGGCCGGCAAAGAAGTCATCTTCCGGATGGCATCTTCGAGCGACATGAGGCGGAGTTCACGCACATAAAGACCCAGCACGCGCGCGTTGTTGCCGTAACCGCGCGGATGCGGGACGCCTTCGCCGAAACGGCGGACCGAGCTGTCGGAAGCGATCATTGTAAATGGCTCGCGCATGATGCGCCGGACATCCTTCTCGCTCATCTTGTGATAAACCATGCCCGCGCCGCCCGCGCGGTACATTTCCATGATCTGCTCGATCTGCGCGTCGAGATCATTGCCGCCGCCGCGCACCTGCCTGGCGATCTCGGCGATTGATCGTCCGTCGAATGAGGGGTTCGCTTTATGGCTTGCCACCATCGCGTAGGAGTAGTCTCTGAAACCGTTTTTTTTCAAAGTTTCTTTCATCTCGCGCGCGGCCTGCGCGCGCATAGATGGATCGGCAAGCCGTGCTTTTCCCTCCTCATTGCCGCCATCGCGCACCCAATCGGGAAGCAACACATCGAGCGATGTCGAGGAAGCCGTGTAGGCATACTGATCAACTGTTACGGCTAAGCCGCGGGCGCGCGCTTTACGTACCATGTCGAGTGTCTTCGAACTCTTGCCCCAGAGCTTTTTGCTGCTGATTTTGAAGTGCGAGATTTCTACGGGCAGCCCCGCCTGCTCACCGATCC
>JANOGZ010000067.1:0-3800 GCA_031406255.1 Pyrinomonadaceae bacterium
GGCTTCATCGCCGCATCCGCAATATCAGGCGCGATGATTTGCATAAACTCTCTACCGAACTGGCGAAAACCAAGTCAGTGATCGTGGTTGAGGACTTGCACGTCCGTGGACTGATGCGGAATGACCGGCTGGCGCGCCACATCAGCGATGCGGGGTGGGGCGAGTTCCGGCGAATGCTTGTTTACAAGACGGTGTGGTATGGCAGCCGTCTGGTGGTCGCGCCGCGCTATCTGGCGACGAGTAAGACCTGTTCAGGTTGCGGTCACCAACGAGATGCGTTGCCGCTCTGTGTCCGCGCCTGGACGTGCTCTGAGTGTGGCGAGGGTCACGACCGTGACATGAACGCGGCACAGAATCTAGTGAAGTGGTACATGAGTACGGCGAGTTCCGCCGGAAGTGACGCCTGTGGAGATTCCTCTGGCGGGAGAGCAAGGAAAGTTGCTCTTAGTCACGAATCGTTGAAGCAGGAAGCGAATGGGATATTTGTCCACATTTCGTAGAACGGTATTTATTCATACCGCAGCGCAACCATCGGATCTACTTTCATTGCCCTTCGCGCCGGAAGATAACAGGCAACGAGTGAAACGCCCGCCAGCAATAGCGCGATCATCACAAACGTCAGCGGATCGGTCGCGCTGACGCCGAACAGCAGGCTTTTCATCAATCGCGTCAGGGCCAGCGACGCCAGCAGACCAACCGCTACGCCGATCAGGGTGAGCTTCATTCCCTGTCCGACAACCAGCTTCAACACACTGCCCGCTTGTGCTCCCAGCGCCATGCGAATACCGATCTCGTGCGTGCGCTGGGCGGTCGTAAAACTCATCACTCCGTAGATACCGACCATCGCCAGCGCGAGGGCGAGCACGGCGAAGGAGCCGAGTAATATCAGACTGAAGCGGCGCGCCTTGAGCGAATCGGAGATGAGCGAGTCCAGCGTGGCAATGCTGTAGAAGGGCTGCGTCGGATTGACTTCCCAGATGCGCGCTTTGAGCGTCGGGACCAGCGTCAGCGGATCAGCCGACGTCCGGACGACGAAGATTATCGAGCCGCTCGGGGATTGCGTGTATGGACGGAAGAATTCGGGGCGCGGCTCCTTATCCAGGCCGTCGTGTCGCACATCACCGACCACGCCGATGATTTCCAGCGTCGTTGGGCTCGGTTGTCCCCGGCCGGTGAACCTGACGGTGATCTTCCTGCCGACCGGGTCCTCATCGGAAAAGTGGCGGCGCGCGAGCGTATCGTTGATGAGTGTGACGCCCGGAGCAGCTGTGGTATCGAACTGGTTGAAGAGCCGGCCGCGGAGCAACGGCACCCCCGTCGCCGCGAAATATCCGTCCGTCGCGATCGTGGAAAAGATTGTCGGCTCCCCGCCGGGGGGAGCGGCGGGGCGGCCTTCGACCGTGAAGGGATAAGAGGTATCGGTGCCGCTCTCAAGCAGTGGCAGGGCGGTCGTGATGCCGACGGCCTGCACGCCGGGTACGGCTTCAAGTTTCTCCAGCACCTGTTGCGCGTAAGCCGCACGCTGTGCGGGCGTGTTGTACCGATCCCAGATGAAAACCTGCAGCGACACGACTTTATCCATCGCAAAGCCCGGATTTATGCGCAGGAGCCGGTCGAAGCTGCGCAGCAGCAGGCCGGCCCCGACCAGCAGCACCAACGCCAGCGCGATCTCCGCGACGACCAGCGCGCTCCGCAGCCGATGGCGCGCGGAACTGCCGGTCGTCGTCTGCCCGGACTCCTTCAGACAGTTGTGCAAATCGGGTTTTGAGAATTGTAGCGCCGGGATGAGGCCGAAAATGACCGCCGTCAGCATCGCGGTGGCGAACGAAAAGGCGAGCGTCGTGCGATCCAGCCCGACCTGATCGAGGCGCGGGATGTTACCGGGGCTGAGCGCGATGATCAGATCTATGCCCCACGTCGCGAGTAGCAGCCCGCCAGCGCAGCCGGCCACCGCGAGTAAAAGGCTTTCCGTGAGCAGTTGGCGTATCAAGCGGCCACGTCCGGCCCCGATCGCCGCGCGAATCGCGAATTCTCGCTCGCGCTCGCGGCCCCGCGCGAGCAGAAGGCTGGCGATGTTCGCGCACGCGATTAACAGGACGAACCCGACCGCCGCGGACAGCACCCACAAGGCAGGCCGCGCTCTACCGACCATCTGCTCCGTGAGCGGCACCGTCATGATACCCACCCCGGAATTCGTTTGCGGATACTCCTGCGATAACTGTGCGGCGATGCTGTTCATCTCAGCCTGTGCCCGCTCCGTGGTCACTCCGGGTTTGAGTCGCGCCAGCACTTTCAAATAAGTCGCACGCCGCTGCCGCCGCAGGTCTTCACCAAACACCTGCGGCGCCCAGAGGTCTTTCTCCTGATCGAATAGATTCAGCTTGAATTCCGGCGGCATCACGCCGACGACCGTCATCGGCTCGCTATCGAGCACCAGTTTCTGGCCGATGATCTTCGGGTCGGCGCCGAAGCGCCGTTGCCATAAGCCGTAGCTCAGGATGACCACTCGATCGCTAACGGCTCGATACTCTTCGGGCAGAAAGGTACGCCCGACGAGCGCGTTGACGCCGAAGATACGGAAGAAGCCATCTGAGACGAGCGCCGCCTGCCACGTCTCCGGCTCGTCGCCGAGGTAGTCGAGGCTGTGAGGATTGGCGAAAGCCATCTCCTCGAAGAGGGTGCTGCGCTCGCGCCAATCCAGAAAGTTGGCAGGGGAAACGTCATCGCGCTCAATCCCGTCCTTGACGTTGTTTTCCCACAGCGTGAGGATGCGCTCCGGTTCGGCGAACGGTAGCTGCCTGAGCAGCACGGCGTTGACGATGCTGAAGATCGCCGTGTTCGCTCCGATGCCGAGCGCGAGCGCGATCACCGCGACCGCCGTCAGTCCTTTCTGCTTGATGAGCATCCGTGCGGCGTAGCGCAGGTCTTGCCCTATCTCTTCGATGGCCCGGACGCCGCGCCGGTCACGACATCGCTCCTTGATTTGCGCGACGCCCCCAAAGCTGCGGAGCGCCGCATAGCGCGCCTCCTCTGCGCTCATCCCATGCTGAAGGTTCTGCTCGATCTCTTTTTCCAGATGAAAGCGCACCTCCTCGTCCAGCTCGCGCTCCATCAGGTCTTTTTGCAGTAGCGCCCGCAAACGGCGTGTCAACTTCCGCAGCATAGGATGACTCCGATCAGGATGCCTGGAGGATCTGCGCCATCGCCCACGTGAAGCGCTCCCACTCCCTGGTGTCAGTCGCCAGTCGCTTTCTTCCAGCGGCCGTCAGTTTGTAGTACTTGGCGCGCCGGTTATTCTCCGACGCGCCCCACTCCGCCGCGATCAACTCTTGCTCCTCCAGCCGGTGTAACGCCGGATAGAGCGAGCCCTGGTTGACCTGGAGAATGTCCTCGGAGAGTTGTTTGATGCGCTGGGCGATGTCCCAGCCATGCTTCGGGCTGCCCTGTAGAGTTTTCAACACCAGCAGGTCGAGCGTGCCTTGCAGCAGATCGGTCTTCTGTTTCTTCATAAGCGTTCCTGTAGTAAGTCTACAGGAAGCTGTATACACCTCCCCCTTGTAGATTGTCAACAGGAAAGTGGCCGGACCATTCTACTCGCGAGTGATGGGCGAAGAGGCCGTTGCCGTCAACATCATTCTCGCCGGAGTTGTCACTTCGTATGGCTCAGCTACTCGTATCTCAGCGCTTCGATCGGGTCCAATCTCGACGCCTTGAAGGCTGGAAACAGCCCGAAGAAGATTCCGACGCTGGCGGAGAAGCCGATGCCCAGCGCAAACGACCACCAGGGCAACGAGACCGGG
>JANOGZ010000589.1:0-2119 GCA_031406255.1 Pyrinomonadaceae bacterium
AGCCATAGATATAGAGACGCAACAGAAGAGCGGGCGAGTAAGCTGGACGGCCAGTCTGCGCAGGCGCGGCGCGAGTAAAGCCCAACTCTAGCTGATCCTCTTGCGTATTACATTTGTCTCACTCATCTTCTGCTGAGGTCCACTGCCGATGCCTTACATCGCTGGCTCTGATCGCTCTGCTGTCCTGCTCTTCCCTGAAGCCATTGACGATTATATCACTCGTGAGAACCCGGTCCGTTTCATTGATGCTTTCGTCTCCAGTCTTGATCTTCTGGAGTTGGGCTTTACTCGCGCCGCGCCTGCGCAGACTGGCCGTCCAGCTTACTCGCCCGCTCTTCTGTTGCGTCTCTATATCTATGGCTACTTGAACCGCGTGCGTTCCTCTCGATTGTTGGAGCGTGAAGCCACTCGCAATCTAGAGTTGATATGGCTGATGCGTAAGCTCACTCCTGATTTCAAGACCATCGCTGATTTCCGCAAAGACAATCTCTCAGCTTTGAGAAGTGTCTGCCGAGAGTTCACTCTCTTGTGCAAACGACTGGAGTTGTTTGGCGGTGAGTTAGTCGCCATTGATGGCGAGCCGCGTTCAAGGCGGTCAACAATCGCAAGCGTAACTTCAATCAGAAAAGATTAGAGCGTGCCCTCACAGGGATTGATCAGAAGGTTGATTCCTACCTGCGGCAACTCGATGAAGCTGACGCCGAGGAATCAGAGGACCAGACCCCCACTGTCGGTGAACTCCAAGAGAAGATTGCACAACTCAAAGAGCGTAAAGAGAGGTACCTGAATCTACAAAAGCAGTTGCAGGAGACGGGTGAGAAGCAAGTTTCACTGACTGACCCAGACTCTCGCGCGATGGTCACCGGGCATGGACACACTGATGTCTGCTATAACGTGCAGACGGCCGTAGACTCCAAACATAAGCTGATCGTGGAGCATGAGGTGACTAATGATGTGACCGATCAAGGTCATCTCTCGGAGATGGCACTCAGAGCAAAAGAGACACTGCACGTGGAGCAGATGGAAGTGGTAGCGGATATGGGCTACTTCGATGGCGCAGAAGTGAAGAAGTGTGTTGAAGCAGGGATTACTCCTTACATTGCGAAGCCGGAAACGTCAGCGAACAAGAAGCAGGGATTGTTTACCAAAGAAGAGTTCCGTTACGAGAAGCAGAGAGACTGCTATATCTGTCCTCAAGGTGAGGAGTTGAACTTCCGGTTTGAGACGACAGAGTTGGGGCGGCGCATCCGAGACTCGGGCGACAGTTCGATGTCGAGAGTGTCCACTCAAAGAGAAGTGCACAGGCAACAAAGGAGGCAGAAGGATTACGCGCTGGGTATCGGAGCACTTGCTGGAAGAAATGGCTGAGAGAGTGAAGCAGAACCGAGAGAAGATGAAACTGAGGCAGCAGATTGTGGAGCATCCATACGGAACAATGAAGCGAGCGATGGTGAGCGGGTACTTCTTGCTGCGAGGGTTGAAGAAAGTCGCCGCGGAGATGAGTCTGACGGTACTCTGTTACAATCTCAAACGAGTACTGAATATTTTGGGAGTGAAAAGAATGATGGAGGCGGTGAGTTGGAACACCGTCTCTTAACTCATTGTTCTGTGCATCTGAAAAAGGGTGATCCAGAAAGGACCAGCGAGAAGAGGCAAAGATTTATCTGGTGCAGAGATGTTGAGTTTTCACACAGTCTGTCATTGGAGCGGACCCGCAATCAGCATCTCTCTTAGCGTTAGCTTGAATGGTCATGTGGTGGTCTCCGGCGCATCTCAATTCGGGCGTTAGGCCCTGCCCCAGTGGTAAAGCCAGTAAGTCCCTCGCTAAGTGTGCCATAATCACACCCTGCCACATCTACTAAAGGAGGATGTTATGCAGACAAGAGCTAAGACTTTCGGGATTATCTCGACCTGCGGCCTGCTCCTGGCGCTCGCCGCTACAACCGCCGTTCGTGTGCCTCGCCCTGCTTTAGCCCAGCAGGTTAGTGGCAACATCCAAGTTGCTCCCGAACCTGATCGTACAGACGTCTCATCCAAGGGACTAAAGGGCGTGGTCATGATCTCCGTGCTCAGGGACAGCGCCGTGGTCAAGCAGCAGGAGGCGGGCATCTCGCCGGTC
>JANOGZ010000613.1:0-4045 GCA_031406255.1 Pyrinomonadaceae bacterium
GCACCGGCTGGCCGAGCTTTTATGCGCCGGTCGAGCGGGAGAATATCGAGACCGAGACCGACACGACCTTCGGAATGGAACGCATCGAGGTTAAATGCCACAGGTGTGGCGCTCATCTCGGGCACGTTTTCGATGATGGTCCGCAACCGACAGGTCTGCGCTACTGCATCAATTCAGTGGCCCTCCAATTAGAGAAGAAGCAGTAAATTACAAGAAGCGATGAAGAGAACATCGCACGGGTCGGTCTTTCACTGTCACTTCGTAGATTGCAACACCTGCCGTATCGCTTTAGAACTGGCGCGAGAGCGAACGAAAGCTCCTGAGAATGGAAGTTGCCACAGGGGTTGTCAAAAGCCTGGGCGGCGGATCAGTACCTCAAAAGAAGGCCGATAAGATACTCCACCATGACGGCAACGATTAGAGAATTGTTTGACCTCTCGGGCCGCGTGGCGATCGTCACCGGCGGCTCGCGCGGCCTCGGACGAGAGATGGCTGAAGGTCTGGCTGAAGCCGGCGCATCGCTGATGCTATGCGCGCGTCGTGAGCAATGGCTTGCCTCGACTTTGAATGAAATGCGCGAGCGGGGATTCACCGTCGAGGGTAAGATTTGCGATGTCTCGAATCCGGAGCACGTGCTGTCCGTGGTCGAGGAAACAGTTTCCGCTTATGGAAAGATCGATATTCTCGTCAACAATGCGGGCATTACGTGGGGTGAGCGGCCCGAGTTGATGCCGCTGGATAAATGGCGGAAGGTGATTGATATCAACTTGACCGGCGCCTTTCTCTTCGCCCAGGCAGCGGGCCGCGAAATGCTGAAACGTACCTATGGCCGCATCATCAATGTCGCGTCAGTCTCAGGATTACAAGCTGCCGTGGCGGGGCCGCACTTCGCCGGATATGCCGCGAGCAAGGCCGGGTTGTTGGGCCTCACGCGCGAACTGGCCGCCACCTGGGGAGGCGCCGGGATTCGCGTCAACGCGATCGCGCCCGGCTTCTTCCACTCACGTCTTGCCGATGCTGTCATCGAACAGAACGAGGCGTTCATTCAAGCCACGAATCCGATACCACGGGTCGGCGAGGCCGGAGAACTAAAGGGCGTGGCCGTCTTTCTCGCCTCCGACGCTTCGAATTACATTACGGGGCAGACCATCATTGTGGACGGGGGCGGGACCATCGTTTAGTTGGGGGAATGATCGATTCAATGAGTAAAGCTCGCACGTCCACCGATGCCGAAAAATCCGTTTACGCCGCGCGTCCCTGGCTGAAACACTACGATTACTGGGTGCGGCCACAGATGAACTATCCGCGCCGCCCGCTGCACGAAATTTTACGCATTACGGCGGTCGAAGCGCCCGATCTGACGGCGACTTCTTTCCTCGGCGCGCAACTCACCTACCATCAAATCAGAGAGCGTGCGGACGCCTTCGCGGCGGCGCTGGTCAGTTTCGGCATCGTGAAGGGCGACCGCGTCGGCATCATGTTGCCGAACTGCCCGCAGTATGTCATCGCCGTTTTCGCGGTGTTGCGTCTGGGGGCGATCGTCGTCAACGTTAATCCTCTCTACACGCCGCGAGAGATCGTCGTCGTCGCGAAAGATTCGGGGATGCGCGTGATGCTGACGCTGGACGTGCTGGCGCCGCTCACGCTCGGCGTGCAGGATCAAACGCAACTTGAAAAGGTAATCATTACCTCACTCGGCGAATACTCGGCGGCGGCAACGGAGACTCCCGCCGCTCCGGGCACACAACGCTTCGCTGACCTTCTCGGCAGCGACACGGGAACAGGCGGGCGAGATTTGCCGCGCGTCGAGATCGACCCGGATGATGTGGCCGTGCTGCAGTACACCGGCGGCACCACGGGTGTCCCGAAGGGCGCGATGCTGACGCACCACAGCATCTTCACCAATGTGATTCAGACCGAGACCTGGAAATCCGGCGCCCCGCGGCGCGGCGAAGAGGTGTTTCTGCTGGTCATCCCCTACTTTCATATCTACGGTTTCACCGTCGGGATGATGTGCGGGACGTGGGCGGCAGCGCAGCAGGTTCTGATACCTAAATATGATCCGGAATCTCTGCTCAGCGCGATTCGCGATCTCCGCCCGACCTACTTTCCGGGCGTGCCGACGATCTATATCTCTTTGCTCAATCATCCGCGTGTGCGAGAGTGTGGAATTGACCGGATACGTCTTTTCAACAGCGGCTCGGCGCCGCTGCCTATCGAAGTCCTCGAGCAGTTTGAACAGCTGACCGGCGGAATGCTGTGCGAGGGATACGGCTTGTCGGAGGCTTCGCCCGTCACTCATTCGACGGCGCTGATGGCGCGTCGCAAGCCGGGCAGCGTCGGTCTGCCGCTGCCGGATACGGACATCAAAATCGTTGACCTCGAAACGGGTGAACGGGAAATACCGATCGGTCAGGAAGGCGAGATCTGCATCGCCGGGCCGCAGGTGATGAAGGGCTACTGGAATCGGCCCGACGAAACGGCGATCGCGTTGCGCACAGATTCAAATGGTCGCGTTTGGCTCTACACCGGCGACGTGGCCCGCATGGATGAGGACGGTTATTTCTACATCGTCCAGCGCAAGAAGGACCTGATCATCGTCAGCGGCTTCAACGTCTATCCGACGGAAGTTGAAAGCGTGCTCTACACGCACAGCGCGGTGCTGGAGGCCGCGGTGATCGGAATTCCTGATTCTTATCGCGGCGAAGCGGTCAAGGCCTACGTGGTGCTCAAACCCGGCGCCGGGAGCGTGACCGCAGAAGAACTGATCGACCACTGCGCGGGCGGACTGGCGGAGTTCAAAGTACCCCGCACGATCGAGATCCGCGAGAGCCTCCCGAAAACTGCCATCGGCAAGATTCTCCATCGCGTCTTACGCGATGAGCATCAATCCACTTCGCACACCACGCATGAAAGTCAGGATCGCGTCTGACAGAATCAGCGAAAACACCTATTAAATATATGCAACTGCTCGAAGGAAAAGTAGCCATCATCACCGGCGCAGCGCGGGGCATCGGGCGCGCGACCGCGGAACTATTCGCCGCGCACGGCGCGCGTGTCGTGCTCTCCGATATTGATCCGGAGCCGACACGCGAGGCCGCCGAGATGATCGGCGCGTCATCCGGCGAGGCGCTCGCCTTCCCGGGCGATGTGACGGACGCCGCATTTCCCCGGCGTTTAATCGAAGCCGCGCTCGAACGCTACGGCCAGATCGATGCCATCGTCAATAACGCGGGTTACACCTGGGATGGAACTATTCACAAGATGACCGACGAGCAGTGGCAGGCGATGCTCGAAGTGCATCTGACCGCGCCTTTTCGGATTATTCGCGCGGCCTCCGAGTATCTGCGCGAAACGGCGAAGCGCGAAAAGGCCGCGGAGGGCCGCGCACAGGCGCGCAAGATCGTCAATATCAGCTCAACCACCGGCACCCGCGGCAATGCGGGCCAAGCCAACTACGCCGCCGGAAAAGCCGGTGTGGTCGGCCTCACCAGGACGCTCGCGAAGGAATGGGGGCAGTACAATATTCAGGTGAATGCCGTCGCCTTCGGTTTCATCGAGACCAGATTAACGCAGGCGAAGGAAGCGGGCGAGCAACTCTCGCGCGAAGCGGCGGACATCGCGCTCGGCATCCCGCAGGCGATGCGCGACCTCGCTTTCAAGCTCATCCCGATGGGACGCGCCGGCACTCCCGCGGAGGCGGCCGGCCCCGTCCTCTTCTTCTCCTCGCCGCTCTCTGATTATGTTTCCGGGCAGGTGCTCGAGATCACGGGCGGGAGTTGACCTCGCGCCATCTTCATCAACACATCATCTGCTTGAGTTTCTACTTATGTCCGAAATACAGATCGAAAATATCGCCAAACTCCGCGAGCATGTCGGCAGCGAAGTTGCCGTCAGCGATTGGATGGTTATTGATCAGGAGCGTATCGACCGTTTTGCGGAGGCGACGGAAGATCGCCAGTGGATTCATGTTGATCCGGCGCGCGCCGCGCGCGAATCGCCATTTAAGGAAACGATCGCGCACGGTTTTCTGACGCTGTCGCTG
>JANOGZ010000678.1:0-2071 GCA_031406255.1 Pyrinomonadaceae bacterium
CCATGCTGCGAAGTGCCATCTGGTTGGGAGTGGGTCTGGCGAGTCTTGTGGCTCTGTGGTTGGGCTTCTTGTGGCTACGGCTTATGCGGCCACGCAAGAAACGTTACGCAAGCGACCGGCGAGAATGGTGGGCCGGTTAAATCGCCATCTTCTTCATCTCCTTCTCTCTTTGCTGCTGCCTTCTTCGCTCGATCCCGTAAAGCATCATCCCCAACTGATTCACCGCCAGCATCAACGGATTAAGATCCACTTCGGTTAATTCCTCGATCCTGACTTCCCGGATGGCCCGTCCGGATTCGTCTGAGTTCCTCGTAAAAGAGGTGTGTCGAATCGAGCGGATCGACTTCGAGGAGTTCATCCGCCTTCTCGACCGCCGTGATCTCGGTCTCGGGCGCAGTCGGCTCAACAAGCTCTCCGAGCAACTCCTTGACTCTGACGCGCAGGCCGGCACTTGACACTTGCACCCGAAGGTGCGAGTCGAGCAGCTTCTGCCTGTGTCGATGCGCTTCTGCGTTGGTCGAGTCGAGCCGGGGTGATTCGCGCGAGTTGGTGCATCTCGAAAAGATTAATGTCGCCACGCTCGTTCACGTCGCGCACATCGCGCGGAAAATCAAGAATCGGCAGGTATTGACCGACGAAACTACGCACCGAGAGCGATGTTTCACGCCCGGGGCGCGTGCATAGTTGTGAGTCGATCCGCAGCAGGTGCTCACACGGGAATTGACCGGGGCGTTCGCGCTTCGTATCGGGCACCGGGCGCGCGTAGAGGTTGCGCACGGAATGAAGCAGGCGACTTAAGTTTTTGTCGCCGTGCGGAATAATGTCGGGAAGGGAAGTGCGAAGCGAGCCAAGCACGGCTTCGACTGCCGGACGCGAGGCCATCAGACCAGGGCGTCACCGGCGTCTGCGGGTCACACGCCTCCGGGCGTCTCTCCTCTCATAAAGGTATCGAAAGAGTCTCGCGGGCTGTGAAACATAGAGACGGAAGAATATGTACCATAGGATGGATGGAAATGGGAGAAAAAGCCCGGATGATTCCACTACGAGGACAATTGTGGAACCATCGGAAATTCTATGCTAGGCTCCTCAAATGATTACCGAGAGTTCTCAGTCAGAACCCGATGCCCCGTCTCAGGCACTCGTTGCCGTCGAATCGGACGTGGCCATCCGAAGCGCCATCTCCTTATGGGCCGAAGCCAACACACGACCCGAGACCTTCGACCGCAGAGATAAACTCCGTGACAAGATCTCTGCCGTCACTTCCTTCTTCAAATCCGCCGCCAGACATCCCGGGCAGATCACGGCCGAGGACGTCGCGAAGTGGCGGGCGGGGCTGGAATCTCGTGGGCTCAAGCCGGCGACCGTCTACGCCAGAGTCTCGCGGGTCTCGGCCTTCTACCGCTGGCTGATGGCTGACGCGCACCTCTCCTTATACATAAAGAGCAATCCGGCGTCTCAGGCCAGACCCCGGTACCCGCGTCCTTATCAGTCAGAGTCGGTCAAAGCACTCTCCGACGAGGAGATGAATTCTCTGCTTTCTGTGGTGAGGGAACTGGCCGACTCTGGCTCCGTCGTCGGCCGACGGGACTACGCGCTGCTCTTGTTCTACTT
The DNA here is from genome assembly GCA_031406255.1 of Pyrinomonadaceae bacterium. Lineage (GTDB taxonomy): Bacteria > Acidobacteriota > Blastocatellia > Pyrinomonadales > Pyrinomonadaceae > JANOGZ01. The sequence continues at coordinate 1,612 of JANOGZ010000678.1, forward strand.
TCTGACGGGACTGCGCAGGAATGAGGTGATCTCGCTCAGGGGCAAGGACCTCGAGTTTAAAGAGGGAATGCTCATTATTAAGTACCGTCGCAAGGGAGGGAAGTTCACCGCCCGGGAAGTCTCCGACGAGGCCGCTGGTGCGGCGCTTCTTCTATACCTGAAGGCGGCGGGAAGGGAGCACGCGCTCGGCAGTGAACGCCCGCTGTGGACCCGCCATGATAGAGCAGGCAAGCCAGGGGCACCGCTCACGTCCCGCTCTTTCGTCGAGAATCTGAAAGTGTATGCCAGGAAGGCCGGCATCGAAAAGATTCATCTGCACCAGACGCGCCACACCTTCGCCCGCATCGTGGCCGAAGAAACAGGTAGCTTCCTGGAAGCGCAAGAGGCCTTAGATCACGAGAACCAGGCGACGACCCGCGTTTACGTCCAGCGGATCACGGTCAAGGCCGACAAGTACAGC
>JANOGZ010000709.1:0-1964 GCA_031406255.1 Pyrinomonadaceae bacterium
CGATCGGGCGGGTGACGTTCAATGCCGGGGAGACGACGAAGAGCTTCACGATTCCGATCACGAAGGATCAGGAACTGGAAGAGGACGAGACCTTCAGGGTAGTGCTGCGCGGTGTCACCGGCGGGGCGCTGGGTGCGGTGACACAGTCGGTGGTGACGATCATCAACGACGGGTCGGCGTCGAACGCGATCAACGGCGTGGAGTTCTTCGTGCGCAAGCAGTACGAGGACTTCCTCAACCGCGAGCCCGACGACGCCGGATTTAAGTTCTGGACCAGCAACATCCGGAGTTGCGGAGCAAACGCGAGTTGTATCGAAGCGAAGCGAGTGGACACGTCGGCGGCGTTTTTCCTGTCGATCGAGTTTCAGGAGACGGGGTACCTCGTCTACCGGCTCTATCAGGAGAGTTTTGGCCGCCGCCCGACGTTCCTTGAGTTCATGCCGGACACGCGGAAGATCGGAGCGGGAGTGATCATCGGGCAGGAGGGAGCGGAAGAGCGACTGGCGGCGAATCGAGAGGGGTTCATCACGCAGTTCATGGGCCGCGCGGACTTCAGGGCGAAGTACGACGCGTTGGAGAGCGATGATTATGTAGATACATTGTTCGCCAATGCGGGGATCACCCCGAGTCGCGAGGAGCGGACGGGGCTGGTGGTGGGGTTATTGACGAAGCGGTCGACGCGCAAGCAGGTGCTGGAGACGATTCTTGGCGACGAGCGATTCATCCGAGGGGAGTTCAACCGGGCGTTCGTGCAGATGCAGTACTTCGGGTACCTGCAGCGAGATCCTGACGAAGCGGGGTTCGCGTTCTGGCTCTCGAAGTTGAACGAGTTCGGAGGAGACTTCCGAGCGGCGGATATGGTCAAGGCGTTCATCGTGAGTGGTGAATACCGCCGCCGCTTCGGCGCTGAATAGATGAGGCGGGAGATGGAATAGCAGTGAGCGCATAGACAGACCTATGCGCTCACTGCGATGAAGGGCTCCAGGCTATGCCTTGCGAGAAGTAAAGGACGGCGAGAGGGGCTGACGTTACTTTGATCCCTCGTGGCGCTGGTCGCAGGCCTCGTATGGTTTTTTCAGTCGCTGACCTGCGCCGGGACGAAAGTTGATACGAGAACCGTTCGCGACCTTGCTTTGGTGCGGTTTAACTGTTATTTACTACGGTATAAAAGTACCGGTCGGAAGGGCCTTCTGTCAGAAGAAGCGGCTCATTACGACTTTCTATAGAATGCGCACGATTCCTGCCAGTAGGAAGCAGTTCATTGCAAATCCCGCACTGTAGAAGCGTCTTGCAAGCAGATAGATACTTTACATAAGGTCAAGCATTTCGCTCTAAAACGAGGTTTGTCGCACGCCAAGGAGGCGCTTTAATCGTGTTAAACCTGAAAGACGGTCGGAAGGACAGGCGTATGCCCGCCTCGTTTTTATTTTGGATTTTTACGGCCGGCATTTTTTCATTGATGACACTCGGGCTGGTCGGGGCTTCGGCCACTGACCCTTCTGCGATAAGCACAGCCGCGCCGATCACGGCCAAGCCAGAGCTCGTTTTGCAGACCGGCCATACGTACCGCGTGGATGGCATCGCGTTTAGTCCGGACGGGCGTTTGCTCGCCTCTGGAAGCTACGATAATACGATCAAACTGTGGGACACGGCGACGGGTCGCGAGTTGCGCTCTGTAGCGACGCAGACGACCTTTGTGACCTCCGTTGCTTTCAGTCGCGATGGGCAGTGGCTGGCCTCCGGGTCAAAGGACGGCAACGTCAAAATCTGGGAAGTGACGAGCGGACGAGAGGTGCGGAGCTTCGCCGGCTGCGGTAGCGTCAATGCAGTCGCTTTTAGTCCCGACGGGCGCATGTTAGCCGTCGGCAACGTGGAAAAACAGCTCCGACTCCTGGATACGGCGACGGGAAAAGAGTTGAGCACGCTAACGGGTCATACCAACTGGGTTGACGCCGTCGCGTTCA
>JANOGZ010000776.1:0-1389 GCA_031406255.1 Pyrinomonadaceae bacterium
CCGGCAACTACAGCGAGGGCATCGCTCTCGCCGTGCAGACGTTCGTCGCGACGCTCGCGGAAAAGCGCGGTTTCAGCATCGAGGGTATTGACCAGAGCTATGCGTACCGCGCCGAGCGGGCGCAGCCGCGCCGTAGCGGCGGGCGTCGAGAATCACGGGGCAGCTTTTCCGTGTGCGGAATTATTTTCGTCATCGCGATCATCTTTTTTCTGTTCTCGCGTCGCGGCTCAAGCGGTGGCGGTAGTGGCTGCCTGAACGCGCTGCTGCTCGGCAGCCTTTTCAACAGCCTCGGCAACAGTTCCGGCGGGTGGGGCGGCAGCAGTTCGGGCTGGGGTGGGGGCGACGGAGGAGGAGGAGGCGGTTTCGGCGGTTTCGGCGGCGGTGGAGATTTCGGCGGCGGCGGCGCGGGCGGCGACTGGTAGATGGACGCGCGCGGAGAACGCTTGCCTGACCGCACGCGGGCTTTAGTTTCGACTCGAATGCTTTACGGCTCGAGCGGTTTCCCAGGAGGTGGACGAGCGATCGGATGGCTAACAGAGTAGCGCAGGAAGCTTTCAATCATCTCGTCGCGGACTTGCGCGCGACGCACGGCGACAACCTCGCCTCGGTATTGCTCTACGGTTCGGCCGTCGTCGGCGATCGGATCGAACCCGGCGCCGATTACAATCTGCTCGTCGCGCTGAACCGGATTACGCCGGAAGATTTACGCCTGGCGCAAGCGCCGGTGCGTGAGTGGCAGCGTCTGGGCCATCCGCTGCCGGTCTACTTCACCTTCACGGAACTGCGCGATGCGGCCGATGTCTTTCCGATCGAGTTTCACAAAATGGAGCGCGCGCGGCTCATCCTCTTCGGCCGCGATCCGTTTGAAACGCTGCGGATCTCGGACGCGAATCTACGGCATCAGACGGAATACGAGCTTCGCAGCAAGCTCATTCAACTGCGGCGGCTCTACATCCCGGCGTCCGCGTCGGTTGAGAAATTGTCTGACTTGATGCGCGATAGCCTGACCAGCTTTGCGCTGCTGTTCGCTCCGGTCTTGATGCTCAGCGGTGTGGAACCGCCCGTCCTAAAACGCGAGTGCGTGCGCGCGACCGTGCGCCTGCTCGGGCTCGACGCCGAGCCGTTCGAACGAATCTTCGAATTGCCGCGCGCCGGCGAGCATCCGTTAACTGATGTTGGAGCCAATGAGCTTTTCGCCGCCTACCTTGCGCAAATCGAACGCGTCATCGAAGCGGTTGATCGTATCGAAGTGACAGAAGTTGCAAGCTGATGAGTGGCACGGGTACTTCTTTTAATCCCGTCACGCGTCACTAAAATTAAGGAGAGAAATACCAATGAACAGGAAGAAGATGTTGCTACTGGCTTTCGTCGTGTTTGTCTCGATGACGG
>JANOGZ010000784.1:0-1147 GCA_031406255.1 Pyrinomonadaceae bacterium
GCAATTCCGGGCAGGCGCTTGAAGCGGAAGAGAAACGGCGCGGGCCGATGAACTCGAAGGGGCTGGCCCAGTTAGCCTACGAGAAGGGGATGTACATCCTGACCGCGGCACAAAGCTTCCAGTTTGCCAATGAAGAGCCCCGGCTCGGGCACGGCTTTCTCACCTATGCTCTGATCGAAGAAGGTCTCAAGACTCCGATTGCAGACAAGGAGCCGAGGGACGGTGCGGTGATGATCAGAGAGTGGCTCAACTATGCGACCGAGCGAGTGCCGCAGATACATAAGGAGCAGATGGGGAAGAAGTCAAAAGATCAACTGGCGCAACTCAGAAGCAGAAAAGTGAGGGAGCTCGGATTGGGCGCGGTCGCTGATGTGCAGCGACCGCGCGTGTTCTACCGGCGCGAACTCGAAGCCCAGCCCTTGATTGTTGCCAGGCCGGAAACGGTGCAACCGAGAAAGTAGTAAGGAAGAAGCGCACCACGCCTCCCTCTACTCATGATTGACCGATGAACTCAGGCGAAAAAGAACTTTTGATAGTGCTGGCAGTGATGCTGGTGCTGTTCATTTTTGGGGTCGGCGCTGTCGCCATCTTCCTATGGGTCTGGCGCAGAGAGCACAAGAAGTAATCCCGTTGTGCCGTCTCGCCAGGTCTGAATTCTTAAGAGCAAAAACCCCCGGGCCGCTTCTTCATATCAGTGGAGGGTACCAGAGGCCGAAAGCCCGCCCATCAGGGAGGGCGTCGGAAGCCTCACAGCGCCCTCTCTCACGGTCGGGCTTTCGGCCTGCCCCGGACACCCAATCGCAAACTGCTCTAGGTGTTGTCCTCGATCTTAAAATTCGGATTTTCGATAATACCGAAGACGTTGCCAAACGGGTCGGTCACACTGGCGACCCGAATCCCGCCACCGACCTCCTGCACCTCATTGTGCACCTTTGCCCCAAGCTGAAGAACCCGTTTGTATGCAGCTTCAGCATCTTCCACGCCCCAGTAAGCAACGGCATTGCTGCCTTGAGTGACGGTTGACATGTCAGGATCAAGCCCCAACCCGAAACCGCCAACATTAAATCCGACATAAAATGGCTGGTCGAAATACGGCTTTACCCCAAGCACCTGCGTGTACCATTCTTTGGCTTTATCCAGATCAGCT
>JANOGZ010000822.1:0-1018 GCA_031406255.1 Pyrinomonadaceae bacterium
TCTGTAATCTCGCGATCATCGGCAATAGCCTGAATGATATTCCTCGCTAACACCGGCCAATCAGGTTGTCTGATACCAGCATAATACTGCCAGTCATGATTTCGAGCATCAATCCAACCGTCCCAGAAATTAAGTGCGATGAAAAGCTTATTGAACTCTGACCGGTCATCACGGGGCAGATTAGCATCAAACTCATCAAAATCACGCCCAATATCTTGATAGCGGCCAGCCTCATGAGTAACTGCATCGCGCGTGAGATTCTCAACGAGGAACTGTTTCGCCTCGGTATAACTGAACATACTTTCCTTCGATATGCGATAGCGGTCTAACGCTCGGCATCACCCGCCGCGCACAAAGCCTCGACACCACACAAGTTCTCGATGAGAGCCGCGCTATTCGCGGTCGGGTGCATGCCGTTGTTATGTTGCCCTTGAAATAAACCACTTTATTTCATTTGAAATAAGCTGCCTTGAATGTATTGCGACTTCGCCGCTTCAGATTTTTGATTCCTGATGTACTCACGCACAAGTTCTGTTGTGACCTTATCACTGACGCTGCCAATGTAGTAACCAATTGCCCAAAGAGTCCCATCTTTCCAAATATATCGCTTGATAATATCGAGAAACTCCTGCCGCATTCTTCTGGACGAGATGCTCTTGAAAATCTGCACAATTTTCGAAGGCGCATATTTAGGCGGCGCTTCAACCAGCATGTGAATATGATCGGGCATCACCTCCATAGCAATGATACGAATACGATAGTCGCGGGCAATCTCTTTAAGAATCTGCTTCAATCTCTCTGCAATTTCACCAACAAGGAAACTGCGGCGGTATTTCGGAATCCAAACCAGATGATATTGCAAGCTATAGCGGCAATGAGAGCCAGATTTTGTGTTATCTTGGTAGAAATAATGTAGGACTGCCTTCAGCGTTTTCTGTCTTTCAGCCTGTTCCATTTTATTACTGCCTATCGGAATAGCCGGCACAAAAGTGAAGCAACATAACGCCGGAATTGAGCG
>JANOGZ010000880.1:0-3734 GCA_031406255.1 Pyrinomonadaceae bacterium
AGCGGTACTTATCCGACCCGACGAACGCGCCATTCGGCACATATACATTAATTACACGGACGCCTTCCACCTCCGCGGCGAGCAGGCGCGCGTGCGCTCCCGGGTCATCTCCCGGAAACCCGCGCCGCACCTCCGCGCACGGTTGGCGGGAAATGATCGCCACCCCGTTATAAGTCGGTTGTCCGAAGACTTCCGAAAAATATCCGAGATCGGCAAAGGCCGCGGCCGGGAAGCGCTCGTCCCGACATTTCGTCTCCTGCAAACATAATACATCTGGTCGCGCCGCGGCGAGCCATTGCAGTACGAGGGGCAGACGGGCAGTTATCGAGTTGACGTTCCAGGTGGCGAGTTTCACAGCTGACCATCTTATATCGTGATAAGGATATTTTGTAGCGCCCGCCTGATGATCGCCCGTAAATGTTAAGATGTGATTTCGGCGGCGGGGACTTATTCCGTTTCTGCGCCTCTCTGCGCGCCAATCACATGAGCCACAAATCGCATCAGCGGATACTAATTGTCGAAGCGGATACTAATTGTCGAAGATGATGAAATGCGTTGCGCGTGGTTTCGCCAGCGATTCGCCGGGCGCGAACTGGACGTGACGTGCGAGGTAGGGCAGGCCATCGCGTGGCTCAATGAGCGCCATTACGCGATCATTCTCCTCGATCACGACCTGATGGATGAACACTACGCGTCAACTGCGCCCGATGATGAGCGGACGGGTTATGCCGTCGCCTCCTGGCTGGCGGCGCGACCCGATCTCCAGCGCGACGCCATGATCGTGATCCATTCTCTCAACTATCCGGGGGCGCAGCGCATGCTCGATGCGCTGCATGCGGGCGGACGCGACGCCGAGCACGTGCCATTTCATTATCTGCAAGCGGGGTTGAGATTCTAGGTAGTCTTGAATTTCTGGTGAAGACAGTCCGGGAACCTGCCCGGCTGCTCAGGACATCGATCCGAGGCGGACGAGCGTGGGGCGCGTGCTCACGCTTTTGCTTTCAGGCGCCTGCTTCTCCCACAGGCATCCGCACACACGGCATCGATACCGTTTAATCGCTGCCGAGGCCGGGTTTTTTAGTTCTTCCAGAAAAGCCGCCACGTAGGCCGACACGCTCGCTCCGGCCAGCTTTCCAAACGTCGCGCACGAACACCCCGCTTCTTTCATGCGATTTGCGGCCTTCCGCCATCATAAGCCCTTGCTGAGAAGTTGCCGGGCTTCGGCCACCGCTCCCTTGTATTCGGGTAGGTATTCGGGGTCGGGAGGCATCGAGATAATCGTCTTGAGCTGCTTGCGTGCGTCTTCAGGCCGTTTGGCGGCCAGATATGCTTCGGCCAGCCGCAGTCGCAACAGAAGATTAGTTTCGCCGAAGCGCAATCCCTTTTCGAGATTCTCGACGGCGCGTTTGCGGTCTCCGCCCAGCATTTCCGGCATTTCCAGATCAACTTGGCCGAGCACCATATAGGCGCTGCCGCCCAGATGGCCCTCATCAATTTTCAAGACGGTTTCCATCTCGCGGCGGATGTCTTTGACCGTCGCCAGACTGCTGAGCGGGCCCTGCACCTGCGCGCGACCGCCGAGGTTGGCGCCCAACCAGAAATGGCCATCCGGTTTTCCGGGCTGGAGCCTGACGGCCTCCTCGCCGGCCGCCACTCCGGCGCGAAACGCCTTGTCGCGCTCATCCGCGGCATCCGTATTATCGCCCAGATAATGATTGAATCGCGCCAGCCGCCAGGAGATCTCATAGTTACTCGTATCGTTATCCTGTGCGCGCGCGAGCAGCGCGATGGACTCGCGCACCCTGGCTAGATCGCCCCGCCCGGCGTACAACCTGTCGGCCTCCGCGACCGCGCTGGCGCTCGCCGCCGCCGAGGCGGCAGTCGCCGCCGGTTGCTCCGGCGCGGCCGACTGCTCCGGGGCGCATCCAGCGGCACTAATAAAACAGATTAATAGCAGGCAGAATTTTGATCTCATAAATGTATGGGTTCGAACGCAAGCAATGATGGCGGTCCGTTGCCCGAACAGGCGTCCCCTTCTCCGGAAAGCGCCCGGACAGGCCCCTGGCGCGGCGCTATTTTCAGTGGGTTCGTCGTTTCCGGTCACAAGCTGATTCATTATCTCTTGTGCCGGCGGAACATGTGAACGGCATATTATCAGCACTTACGCGGTGAATGCACGCCGCGGCTTACAAAAAAGCCGCGGAATAGGTTATATTTCACGCCCTACACACGCGACCGGACATGATCTGCCGGTGATGACCGTCATTTAGCTTACTTTCGCGACTGGCGTTCTGGAGGACGATTTGGCAGCCGCTGCATTCTACGACCTGGAGGGAACTCTGGTCAGCACCAATCTTGTGCATACGCTCGGATTCTATGCCAAGAATCAGCAGGATTTGTGGCGTAGTTTTCGCAAGAGCGCGGCCACGCTGCTCAGTCTCCCCGTGTTCGCCGTCACCGATCTGTACAGCCGAAAAGTCTTCAATGATCTGTTCTTTAAAAGATATCAGGGCGAGTCGGAAGACCGCATGCGCTATTTCGCCGAAGAGTTGTTTGAAAACGTGCTCAAACCGGCAGTCTATCCCGGCGCCTTCGATCTGATCGAAAAATCCCGCAGCCTCGGCCTGCGGCAGGTCGTCGTCACGGGCGCGCTCGACATCTCGGTTAAACCATTGATGGAATATCTGGGTATCGTCGACTACGTCGCGAACCGCCTCGAATTTGTGAACGGTGTGGCGACCGGGCGACTGCTGCCGCCGGTGCTGGCCTCGGCGACGAAGGCTTCCTGGATTCGCGCCTTCGCGGAACGTGAGGAGATCAATCTCAGCAAATCTTATGCCTACAGCGACAGCATGAGCGATCTACCGATGCTCTCGATCGTGGGCCATCCGGCGGTCATTAATCCGGACATGCGTCTGCGCCAGACGGCGCTGCATCACGACTGGCCGATACTAAACTTAAAATGACGAGCGATGAATAAAAAAGCAGTGGACAGTGGCCGGTGGTCAGTGGTCAGAAAAAGCACTGCCTGCCTACTGACCACTGACACTGTCCACCGATCACTGCTTCTCATTCATCATTCCGCATTCAGCGTTCATAATTTCATGATATGAGTCTACAGCTCCGACGCAAAGTTCACGAATCCGTTATCTATATCGACCGCGATAGCGCGCCGCGTATTGTTTCGTCCGGCATGGATTTCATCCTTGAAGACTTGCCGATCGGCACGCGCGTGATCTATCCGAACCCGCCGATCAAAGGTCTTCCCAATCGCGAGGCGGCGATCCGCTATGCGCTTAATCATCCGCATGACTGCGATCCGCTGTTCGCGCAGCTTTCGCCGGGCATGCGCGTGACGATTGCGGTGGACGATATCAGCATGCCGCTGCCGCCGATGGAGACGCCCGATATTCGTCAAACCGTGCTCGAAGTCCTCCTCGACATGCTTGCCGGCCACGGCGTTGACGATGTGCATATCGTCATCGCCATTTCCCTGCACCGTAAAATGACTCCGGCCGAGATGAAGCGGATGGTCGGCTCCAGGATCTTCGATGAGTTTTATCCCGATCGCTACTACAACCATGATGCGGAACAGCCACCAAAATCCAAACGTAAAATATATTTTAGTGAACACCATCAGCAATTATATACCTAAGATGTTCCTGCATACAGATCACTTTGATTCCCCCAATGTAAATGTGCCTCCATTTTAATGTTTAAGCAATTTCTTAAAC
>JANOGZ010000888.1:0-2237 GCA_031406255.1 Pyrinomonadaceae bacterium
GGGCCGCACGCGGATATGGCGGCCGTCCATAATGCGCTAAATCTAGCTTCTTCGTCCTCTTACGGTGAGGGCTTCCCGAACGTGATTGGAGAAGCGATGGCTTGTGGTGTACCTTGTGTCGTCACTGAGGTGGGTGATTCGGCGAGGGTGGTGGGAGAGGTCGGCGAAATCGTGCCTCCCCGAAATCCGGAGGCGCTGGCGGCTGGATGGACGATGCTTTTGGAGAAAGATACTCGCTCGTTAGGTTTGAAGGCGCGGGCGCGGATAGTAGAGAATTTCAGTGTGGGGCGACTTGTTGAAGATAGTGAAAAAGTGATATTGGCGCGGGATTCATAACCTGTTACCTGAAGAAACGATTTGACTTTTTCCCTCTATCGGCTATCTTGGGTAGCTTATTAACTCGGGGTTTCGGAAGGGCTAATGACTTTTACACCTCACCTTGGGGCTTATTCTGCCGCGAAGAGCGGAGGGCCTGAAAATGGAGGAGGCCATATTTTACAACATGGTGCCGGGCCGGTAAGAATCTTTCACATCATTAACGACCTCTCCATTGGCGGCACGGAGATGATGCTGTACAAGCTGCTGTCTCGGATGGATCGGGAGCGTTTCGATTCGACGGTCATCTCACTGGTCGATCGCGGCGAATTACGTAATCAGATCGAGGCTTTAGGGATATCCGTACACACCACGCGCATGAAGCCGGGCCTGCCGACGCCGGCCTCGATCTGGCGGCTGATTCACCTGGTCCGCAAGCTGAAACCGCGTGTGATCCAGGGGTGGATGGCGCAGGGCAGCCTGACCGCCCAACTGGCGGGCGTTTTCGCATCAGAGAGGGCATCCGTTTTGTGGAATATAAGGCATTCGCCCTATTCTCTGGAACACGAAAAGCTGGCCACGGCCGCCGCGATCAAGCTGTGCGCCAGATTATCGCATTGGCCGGCAAAAATCCTTCTCAATTCCAGATCAGGCGCGCTTCAGCACGAGGCCGACGGGTACCGAACAGCTAAAACACAGGTCATCCCCAACGGCTTCGACACGGAGCTGTTCGCGCCCTCAAAAGAGGCGCGGGCGAGCGTCCGCGTCGAACTCGGTGTGGCTGAAAGCATCACTTTGATTGGTCTCGTCGGCCGCTATCATCCCTTGAAGGATCATCGTAATTTCATTAATGCCGCCCGATTGCTGCTGCAAGACTACCCGGACGTGCAGTTTATGCTTTGCGGCAAGCGAGTCGATTGGACAAATCATGCTCTGTGCGAACTGATTCATGAGTTGGGGATCAGCGAGCGTGTCCATCTGCTCGGAGAGCGCCAGGATATGCCGCGACTGACGGCCGCCCTCGACATCGCTTCTTCCTCTTCTTACAGCGAAGGCTTCCCGAACGTGATCGGCGAGGCGATGTCCTGCGCCGTACCCTGCGTTGTGACGGATGTCAGCGATATGCCGTGGATCGTCGGTGACACCGGACGGGTAGTACCGGCGCGCAATCCGGAAGCGCTCGCGGGCGCCTGGAAGGAACTGCTCGCGCTCGGCGCCGAAGGCCGAAAAGCTTTGGGTCTGGCGGCTCGTTCGAGAGTGGTTGAGGTTTTTTCGCTCCAGTCGGTTGTCGCCCAGTATGAATCCCTGTATGAGAGCGTGGTCGCTGAAAATACGGTAGTACAACCCTCGAATGTGGCGTATCGACCTTTTGTGGAGCACAACCTGGCCGGTAAATATAATCCTGGCGCTGGAAATAATACGGCCGAGGCGAAACGCTCCGCTTCATCGGGAGCCAGATAATGCGCGGGCCGGCACAAGCAAGCTATCAGAACAGTTAATAACGAATATCTTTACGTATTTCGCCGATTGACACTCAAGAGATAGTCGAATGGATTCAAAGCAAGTAACCAACGCGCTGACGATTGATTTCGAGGATTGGTATCAGGGACTTGAAATCCCGCACACGGAGTGGGGGGCTTATGAAGACCGGATCGCGCCGACGGGTCGGCGCTTGCTTCGCCTGCTTGATGAGGCGGGAGCCCGCGCGACGTTTTTCGTGCTCGGGTACGTGGCCGAGCGCCACCCCGAGATCGTGCGCGAGATCGCCGCGGCGGGACATGAAATAGGGACGCACGGTTACTCTCACACGTTCATCTACCAGCAGACGCCGGAAGTCTTCCGTGAGGAGCTGGGGCGTGCCGTTCACACTCTTGAAGATCTCACGGGTAAAAAAGTTCTGGGTCATCGCGCGCCATTCTTCT
>JANOGZ010000892.1:0-3980 GCA_031406255.1 Pyrinomonadaceae bacterium
TGATCGGCGGCTCTCGGCGTATGTGGTCACACTCCTGCTTATTCTTGAACCATTCATTTTGTTCCATGAACCTTTGACGGAGTTGACCGGCGATGTTCTGTCGGCTGGGAGGGGAAGTGCTTGTTGGTGTAGCTGCTGTTCTCGCTGCGGAACAAAGCTATCTGGCTACTGTTGCCAGATACAATAGCTTGTGATCATTTCAAAAAGCATTTTATTTGGCGAGACCGCCACAACGCTGCTGTTTTATTCAGTCGCGCGCGGCCTTCTTTTGGAGAGGTGAAAGTACCATCGATTGCGCTTCTGCGATCACTCCACCATTTGAAATTTCATTATCGCCTAAGTTTCGCCCAACATAACCCGGACCTGCTCGCGCTTGAGCAATACTTGCAATGCTTTCAAGCAGTGTCGGGCTAAGGGCGCAGCACGGTTGCGCGTGATGCGCTTGATAGTTTGCTCATCTCCAACCTCGATCATCCCGCTCATGGTGAACAGACACGGTCGGTGTAACTATTCAGCTTCCCAGCTAATTAGCGACAAGCAAAGTTCATAAAACTGCCATTCGCGCGCCACGCCTGCTCCTTATCTTCCCGCCCCGTTCTATGACTTCCGATTCCATCTCAGACAATGAACCTTTTCAGCGAAGCTCACATCTTCAGGATTTATGCTCAGGGTGTTGCAGCCGTCGTTCGTCTCGTCCACTGCCTCACAGACAAAGTCGAAGACATGGAAGCGCAACTCAACTGCAAGCCGCAGCCTGTTGTCATCGCGCGCGCTTTCAAAACAGCTTGCCAAGACCAAGCACACGCTCGCTCGGAAAACTGATGAACTCATCCGCGAACGTCAGCTTAATCATCAACTCCTGCGTCGCATCCGTGAGTTGGAGCGTGAGCTTGAACGCGGTGTCCAGCATACTGTGCAGCGCGACTCGCACAACTCAAGCTTACCACCATCCCTCGATCCACCATGGCAGAAAGTCCCTCGCACCAGAAGCCTTAGAAAGCAGTCTGGACTCAAGCCCGGCGGTCAGTTCGGCCATCGTGGAACCACTCTCAGGCAAGTCCCGCAACCAGACCAACTCATCATTCATACGCCCGAGACCTGCACGGGCTGTGGCGCTCCCGTGCAGCACAGCACGCCAACCAGCAGCATCCGACGACAGGTCTTCGACATCTCGGAGGGGCGCGTGAAAGTCACAGAACACAGGGCCGAGACTCGCCGTTGTGCAGCTTGCGCGACGCTTACCAAAGCGAACTTCCCCGCTCAAGTGCGCGCACCCGTTCAGTACGGCCCGGGTGTTCTGTCACGCTCCGTTTATCTACATCTTTATCAACTGCTCCCCGTCGCCAGAACCTCTGAGACCATGCGCGATCTCTTCGCTTGCCATATCTCGGCAGCAACCGTTCAACGTGCAGCGCGAGTTTCCTCAGGAAAACTGGTCAACACCGAGCAGCGCATCAAAGCCGCAATCCGTGCGTCCTCGGTCATCGGGGTGGACGAGACCGGTCTGCGGGTCGCAGGTCGCAGCAGCTATGTTCACGTCGCCAGAACCGAAGAGCTCACGCATTATGCTTACGACGCGCGCCGTGGCAAGGCGGCGATGGACGAGATCGGCATCCTTCCGCAGTTTACGAACACGCTCGTCCGCGACGGCTTCTCTTCTTATAAGTGGTATGAGCAGTGTCGCCACAGCCTCTGTAATGTTCACTTGCTGCGTGATCTCGTCTTTGTTGGCGAGGTAGGCCCTGAGCAGAAGGTCTGGACCGACCCGTTCGCCAAGCTGCTCTTAAAGATCAAGGACATGGTGACCGAAGCAAGAGCGAACCCGGCAGAGGCTCAGTTGAACGAGGAGATGAAAATCAACTTCCTTCGCCGCTACGACCGCTTGGTCAAGCGCGCTGATCGCCTCAACCCTCCTCTGCCCAAAAGAAAAGCCGAAGGCCTCGCACCACAGAAAAGCGTTCTCCAACAGCCCACGCCGCGCCGCTTAATCAACCGCTTGCAAAAACGGCGGGATGAAGTCCTGCGCTTTATGACGGACACCTCCGTGCCTTTTGATAACAATGGCTCGGAGCGCGACCTGCGGATGGTCAAGTTGCAGCAGAAAATCTCGGGCTGCTTCAGAACGCCTGACGGCGTGCGCTCCTTCTGTCGTGTGCGGAGCTATCTCTCGACTGCCCGCAAGCAGGGTCATGCCCTGCTCTCTTCTCTCGAACGCGCCTTCAATGGCAAGCCACTTATCTTTCAACCTGCTGAAAGTTAAGCTCTACACCCACCAAGTACCTGTATAGTTACCACCGACCACTTGAGTCCGATAATGAATCTACCTAAATTTCGCCCAAAATAGCACATAGGTGTTCTCGTAAGTTATTGCCCTGAGAGCTCATACTCCTCGAAGTCAAATTACGCGGAAGCGACTTTGAGGAGTATCTACAGCATGAAAAATCAACAACCGGCAGCAAACACAAGACTCTATTCACCGCGCGCGACACTGTGCGCCATCGGCATCAAACTCCGCTCTCTGAAGTTCTTTGACACCATCGCCGAGCACGTCCACGTCAGGCAGAAGACGATCAAGCATACTCCCGTCGAGAAACTCACCGATGCTTTCATCGCGATCCTCGCCGGAGCGCACGGTCTCTCAGAGATCAACCGAGCGAGTCCGCTCAGACGCTGCCTTACAGCGGGCTTTCGGTCGTCAGGCTTGCGCCGAGCAGTCAGTCGTGCAAGAGACACTCGACGCCTGCACCATCGAGAATGTGCGCCAGATGAAGCACGCCTTCAAGGCTCTCATGCAGGTGCACAGCCGCGTCTACCGTCACTCATATCAGAGCGAGTTGCAACTGCTCGATGTTGATATGACGGGCCTGCCTTGTGGCCGCCAGGCAGAGAAAGCGAGCAAGGGCTACTTCGCCAACAAGCCCCACCGTTACGGGCGGCAGATGGCGAGAGTTGTCGCCACACATTACGAGGAAGTCGTCCTCGACTGGGTCGGTCCCGGCAACGTCCAACTCAACAAAGTGCTGCGCCCGCTGATCGAAGAGACGGAATGGATGCTCGAACTCGACGCAGGCAAGCGAGCACGGACGGTGCTTCGGATCGACGCCGGGGGCGGAAGCATCAATGATGTCAACTGGTTACTCAAGCGTGGCTACCAGATCCACAGCAAGGATGTCTCTTTGCAGCGAGCCGCAGGGATCGCGCCGACAGTCACAGAATGGTTCTCCGATCCGCTGCATCCAGGCAGACAGGTGGGGTGGGCGACGTGCCCGAGCGACGGTTACGAGCGTGAGGTGCGCCGCCTCATTGTGCGCTGGAGAAAGAAGAACGGACAGGAGTGCTTCGCAGCCCTGCTCTCAACACTCACACCGCGCCAGGTGTTCGACTTATTAGGGGAGTCGTCGAAGAAACTCTCTGATCGGCGGGCGGTCGTGCTGGCCTATGCTCACCTGTATGACAAGCGAGGCGGGGCCATCGAGATCGAGATCAAGGAGGATAAGCAGGGCTTCGGGCTTGGGAAGCGGAACAAGAAAAGGTATCACGCGCAAGCTGTGGTCGTGCTGCTCTCAGCCTTGGCTCATAATGTCGTGGTCTGGTCACGCGAGTGGTTGAGTGAAGTGTCAAAGATCAAACAGCACGGCGTGCTGCGAATAGTGCGTGATGTTTTCCACGTCTGTGGCTTCGTGGAAGTGGGCCTAAAGGGTGTGGTCAATCGCATTGTGCTCAACGATGCGGCGGCGTGGGCGCGCCGCTGCGTTAACTCTTTGCGCGCCTTACTGAAACAGCAGCAGGTGCGCGTCTCTTTGGGCGAAATTTAGGTAAATAGCGATTTCTGGCCGAGGCAAAGCGGTCACCAGTGCCAGATCTGTTCGTAGTCTTCCATGAGACCCGCGACGTCGCTCCCTTGAATCATCTGGATGCTGGGGCGCAAATGGTATGCGCGACGGTGGCATTCGGCAGGCCGGCCAGCGCGACGATATCGC
>JANOGZ010000090.1:0-1048 GCA_031406255.1 Pyrinomonadaceae bacterium
CGGACGCGAAACGCCCTGCATTATGAAAATGTTAACTTTTGCCAACTTCTTCGCTCGTCGTTCACCACAACATCCTGCGCTTTAAGGGCAAAATCAGCGCCCGTTTCCATTATCAGGTCCGGATAACGCACATTTACGTCACTTGAGTTGTTTACAGGGGGCATTCGGATAATCGCCCTTATGTCAGTTTGGCCTCGAATCAAAAATCCCTGAAACCGCAGAACGTCTAAATCTTCGGATGGGCGTCGTCTGACTTCGCCGCGGCAACTCTCTCGGGACGAATAAAAGGGTGTAGACAATCTACATGCGCGGGTGTAGAATGTCTACATGCCTAGGAAAGTTCGATATCAGAACAGGATTGAGCTGCTGCAGGGGACGCTCGATCTACTTATTCTTCAGACGCTGCAATGGGGACCTCAGCACGGCTACGGTATCAGCCAGGCGATCCAGATTAACTCTGGCGAAGTCCTGCGTGTCGACACCGGCTCTCTTTACCCGGCGCTGCACAGGCTTGAGCGCCAGGAGTGGATCAGCTCTGAGTGGAAAGTTTCAGAGAACAAGCAGCGGGTCAAGGTCTACCGGCTGACGGCGGAGGGTAAAAAGCGGTTGGCGTTGGAGCGCTCCCGCTGGGAACAACTCTCGGAGGCCATCGCCCGCGCCTTGAATCCGCAGAAGAGTGAGGGCGAGGCATGAGGCTACCACTGTGGCGCCGCCGCCGTCGGGAAGAGGAGTTGGACGAAGAGATAAGGAGCCACCTGCGGATGGCCGTGCGGGATCGCGTCGACCGGGGCGAGACGCCCGAGCAGGCCGAAGCGGGGGTGCGGCGGGAGTTCGGGAACGTGGGGTTGATCAAGGAAGTGACGCGCGAGGCGTGGGGCTTTGTATGGCTCGAGCAATTTATTCAGGACGTCGGGTACGGGCTGCGCAAGCTGCGCCGCGAGCTCGGCTTTACGGCGGTCGCGGTGCTGACGCTGGCGCTCGGCATCGGGGCGAACACGGCCATCTTCTCAGTCGTCAATGCAGTGTTGCTGCGCCCTTTGAAATATCC
>JANOGZ010000099.1:0-4779 GCA_031406255.1 Pyrinomonadaceae bacterium
GAACGGGTGCGCCGATCGCATTCGACGCGACGATGACGTTGCGCGAAGTGACGAACACATCGAGCGGCACGACCGGGCTGATCGAGCGCACATTGTAACCACGAATCGTAAATTCATCGCCGAGGAAGAACCGCTCGAAGATCGGCACGCCGTCGATGAAGGCGAGCGAGTTGGACTGCGCATCCCTGATCTTGGCGGTTGACGAGAAGCTGCTGACGTAGCCGGCGAGAAGGCGGAAGCCGAAGACCTGCGGCCGGCTCGTGTTCCTGCCCCGCACCGGAATGAACTGCGTGTAGGAAGCGCTCGGTTGATACGTGCGGACGTCTCCGCCGAGACCGGCGAACGAGAACGAGAGCGCGATTTGTCGGCCCTCGGTCGGGTCGATGGTGGCGTTGCGCGTGTCGTAGACGAAGCTCGGCGTGATCCGACTGGTCAGGATGTTCGGCTGGCGGAAGACGACCGGGATGATTGTGTTGGGGTCGGCCGACTGGTTGACTTCGGGGTCTTTGACGCTCGTGCGCGAGATCGAATACGACAAACCAATGCGGGTCGCGCGGGTGAATGGCCGCCGGCGGTAAAACTCGGAAAGCGGCGCGCTCGCGAAGAGGCTGATGCCCGTCGAGGTCTGCGTAAAGAGATTTTCCTGGCTCGCGCTGACAAAGTCGGTCTGGGTGCCGAAGGCTCCCTGGAGCGCTTCCGGATTCTGCGACAGGATGGTGCCCTCGCCGAAGAACTTGCGCGATTCGGTGAAGATCGAAAATCCGAGCGAAATCGGACGATTGCGCACGTACGGCTCCGTGAAGGAGAAGACAAACGAGCGCTGGCGGTTACCGAAAGCGAACTGGAACGACAGCGATTCGCCGCGCCCGAGGAGGTTATTGGTCGAATAATCCAATCCGAAGAATGAGCCGCCGATGCCGGAGAGTCCGCCGTTGAAGGAGATTTGCTGGCGACCACGTTCGGCCACCTTCAGGTTGATGTCGACGAGACCCTCTTCTTCGTTGGTGCGAAAATCCGCGTCTCTGTCTTTATCGATCGGATCGAAATAGCCGAGCTGGTTGAGGCGCAGGACGGAGAATTCGAAGAACGACTGATTGTAGATATCGCCCTCATTGAGGATCACTTCGCGGCGCAGAACGTTATCGCGGGTGAAGGTGTTGCCGGTGAACTCCAGACGGCGCAGCGTAAACTGCTTGCCCTCGTTGATCGTGATGGTGAAATCGGCGATGCCCTCTTTCGGATTCTGCGGGCTGTCCTTAAATGAAGGCGACACCTCGTAGTCGTACTGGATAAACCCCTGGGTGCCGTAGAGTTTTTTGAGGTCTTCAAAGAGCGCTTTGCCGAGCCGCTGGCCGTTGGCGATGTCGCCCGGTTTCAAGCCGATCGCGGCGCGAATATTCTGTTCGGAGAAGATCGAATTGCCCTCGATCTTTAATTCTCCGAGGCGATAAAGCTTTCCTTCGGCGATCGGGACCGTGATGCGCAGCGCCTCATCTTTCGAGGACAGGAGCGGTAACGGGATGAAGAACCCGGTGGTGCGCTGTCCCAGGCCCTCGATGCGCGGCTCACCGGCGCGCGCTTGCAAATAGCCCTTCGATCTCATGTAGAGCTCGACGCCGCCCTTCAAGTCAGCTTCCAGCTTCTGGCGATCGAGAATGTCCTGGCCCTTGATGCGCGAGATCAATCCGGCTTCCCTGACGAATTTCATCTGGCCGCGCAGCTGGCCGTCGCTGAAGACCTGATTGCCTTCAAAATCGATCTCGACGACGCGTACGCGGTCGCCCTCTTTGACGACGAAGGTCAGCGCCATCGAAGTTCGCGACACCTCTTCCTTGCGGTCTTCGATCGTCGCATTCGGATAGCCGCGCGCCGCGAGCAGTTCTTTGATCACGCGCTTCGCGTTGTTGGCTTTGACCGGATCATAGACGGCCTCTTTCGAGATGCCGACGCGTTGCTCGCGAAAAGTTTTCAGCACGTCGGCCTCGGGCACGCTCTTGAGCCCCTCGAACTGCAAATCGCGGATGATCGGCAGTTCCTCGACCGTAAAGATCACCTCGTAGCCGCCCCGCGGCCCATCTTTCGTCTCGACGCGGGTCTTCGTTTTGTCGAAAAAGTTGAGCGCCAGGATCGCCTGAAGATCACGCTGGACTTGCTGTTCGTTGTAGGCGTCGCCGGTGCGCGTCTGCACATAATAGAGAATGTCTTCGTCGCGCAGGCGGCGATTGCCTTCGATATCCACGGATTCGACCAGACGCTGGGATGGAGATTGCTGCGGTTGCGGTTGCGGTTCCTGACGGACGTCGCCCGCCGCCGCCGCCGTCGTGGCGTGCGGTGCCGCGAGATAGAGGATCACGAGGCTGCCGATAATGGCGGCCGTAAATAAGAGCCAAGGCGCGCGAGTGTGCATAATCGCTTTTTGCCTCAAGTTAAATGACAGAGTTTCGGGGAGCAACGTATGAAACGAGAACAGCTATAAATTTTTGAAGCGGTGCTGGCCGAGAGCCCCTCGGCTGGGACGCACTCGCTTGATGATTATGCGAAGTTTTTGGATTCAAGCCCTCGCAGTCCCGTTGCCAGATTTTCCGACATAACCAAAGGGGCGCATTATAAGGGACAAAAGTCCAAAGTCCAAAGTCCCAGACCCCAAGTCAAGCGGGATGTCAGGCTTTTGACTCGGGGTCTGGGACTTCTCGATTTCTCGACTTCAGTGAATTCAGTGAATTAGGAGCGCATCGCCCGGCTCTTCGACGCCCGCCGGACGGTAGCTCAGCTCATCGCCATCTTGAAACACTTCGATCACCGCGGCATCCCCTAAAGCTCCCTGTATCAACGCTTCGGAGAGCGGGTCCTCGACATATTTCTGCAGCGCGCGGCGCAGCGGGCGCGCGCCGTAGGAGCGATCGGAGCATGTCTTGGCGACGATCCAGCGCTTCGCCTCCTCGGTGAGGCGAACCTCCAGACCGCGCCGGCGCAAAGTCCTGTTCATTATTTCGACCTGGAGGCCGACGATCTCGAGGAGCTCCTCATTGAGCAACTGGTCGAAAATGATGATTTCGTCAAGACGGTTAATAAATTCCGGGTTAAACGTCTGGCGCACCTGCGACATGACCATCTCTTCCATCTTCTCGCGCGAGGCGTCGGCCGTCGCCTGAAAACCGAGCGTGCCGCGCTTCTGGATGAAGCGCGCGCCGATATTGGAAGTCATGATGATGATCGCGTTCTTGAAATCAACGGTGTTTCCGAGGGCGTCCGTCAGGATGCCATCCTCGAAGACCTGCAGCAGGACGTTGAAGATATCCGGATGCGCTTTCTCGATCTCGTCAAAGAGCAGAACCGCATAGGGCGAACGCTTGATGCGCTCGGTGAGCTGGCCGCCTTCTTCGTGCCCGACATAGCCGGGAGGCGAGCCGATCAGCTTCGAGACCGAGTGTTTTTCCATAAACTCCGACATATCGAAGCGAATCATCGAGCGTTCGGAGCCGAACAGGAATTCGGCGAGCGAGCGGGCGACCTCGGTTTTGCCGACGCCGGTCGGGCCGAGGAAGAGAAACGAGCCGACGGGCCGTTGCGGGCTCTTCAGCCCGGCGCGCGAGCGGCGGATCGAGCGCGCCAGAGCCGAGATGGCCGGGCGCTGCGCGATCACGCGGTGGTGCAGTTCCGTCTCGATGCGCAGCAGCTTCTGCGTCTCCTCTTCCTTGAGCGACGTGACGGGGATGCCCGTCCAGCGGGCGATCACATCCTCCACGTCATCCTTCGTCACCTCGATCGACATCAGCATCTCTTCGTCGTCATGCACCGCGGCGGCGGATGCGGCGGCGCGCGCCGCCGCCGCGCTTTCCATCGCGCTCATGTACGGACGCAGCCGATCATCCATCAGCGCGCTTCTGTCCAACTCGCTCGGGGCGGTCGTCTCACGCCGTATCCGAAGCTTGACGCGGGCGCCCGCCTCGTCGATGACATCAATCGCTTTATCCGGCAAAAAGCGATCCGGGATATAGCGATTGGCCTGGTAAACGGCCGCTTCGAGGGCCTCATCCGTATAGCGCACCTGGTGGAAAGCCTCGTAGCGCTCGCGCACGCCGTCGAGGATGCGGACGGTCTCTTCTTCCGTCGGCGGCGGCACCTTGACGGCCTGAAAACGGCGCTCCAGCGAGCGATCCTTCTCGATTGATTTACGGAATTCGGCGGGCGTGGTCGCGCCGATACACTGAATCTCCCCGCGCGACAGGGCGGGCTTCAAGATATTGGCCGCATCCAGCGAGCCTTCGGCCGAACCCGCGCCGACCAGCGTGTGCAATTCATCTATGAAAACGATGTACTGCGGATTTTCGACCAACTCGCGCATGATCTGTTTGAGGCGCTCTTCAAACTGCCCGCGATATTTTGTGCCCGCCACGATCAGCGACAGGTCAAGCGAGAGGATGCGTTTATTTTCCAGGAAAGAAGGGACCTCGCCGCGCTGGATGCGCTGCGCCAGTCCCTCGACGATGGCGGTTTTACCGACGCCCGGTTCGCCGATCAACACCGGATTATTTTTCGTCCGGCGGCAAAGGATCTGCACTACGCGCTCGATTTCGGCATCGCGGCCGATCAGCGGATCGAGCTTATCGTTGGCCGCGTCTTCGGTCAGATCACGTGAAAACTCGGCGAGATGCGGCGTCTCCTTCTTCTGCATCGCGCGCGGGTCAGCGCCGGTCGCGCGCGCCACCTCTTCGCGGACGGCGTTGAGCCGCAGTCCCCGCTCATACAGGATCTCGGCCGCCATCGACCGCTCTTCTC
>JANOGZ010000982.1:0-2398 GCA_031406255.1 Pyrinomonadaceae bacterium
CCGCATCTGGCTCAAGATTTGCTGAAAAAAAACGGTGCCGCCGAGCCTGTCATCGTCACCACGATCGACGCCCGAGTGCGCCTGCTCAACCATGGCCGATGACAAATCAACGCCGCAAACCTTCATTCCATGATCGTATAAATAGCGGGCTATCTGCCCGGGACCACATCCCATGTCACAGATGACTCCCAGATCGCCCGCTTTTTCCGCCAGCCAATCAAGCATCTTCCGGTCAAATGGCTTCTTATCCATTTCATCACGAAAGTGCTCGGCGTAATCTTCGGCCACACGGTCATAACTGCCTTGCAAATCCTCGTTCATCAGCTCTGTCTGTGCTCTCGACTTTTAGATGTAAGCTCGCGTAAAGCCGCCCCACGCCGCCGTCACACAAGCTGGTCGAAGCCAGAGGGGACGCATATGAAAGGCAGGTTAAGACGGATCGGCGGCCGAGCGTGTTAGACGCTGTCGTAGATGAAACCGGTTGGTGGAGAAATAGCAGGACCAACGAGGGCGCTATAACTCCGTCTCCTCTTCTGGAGGTGGCTGACGATCAGGAGCGGCACGCCAAGTGGTTTCTTCGAACACGCGGTACGCCTCATCGAGAGCCATAGATTCGGCCTCGGCTTCGTCTAAGCGCAGGTCTCTGGACAACTGCTCAAGATGTTCCTTCTCTCCGAAGGTGAGGTGCTGATCCGAGTAGAAGTCGCTCACCGCCTTCTGATAAATCGGCAGCAGAGCTTCTCTATCAATCGCCCGGGCATCCTCTTCAGTAAGGCCAAACGCCTGGCGCAGGATCGTCAACTGGTCCCGCTCCTGATCGGAAATACTCCTGTCCTCCAGGAAATGATTCAGCACCTGCGCGTAAATCAGGGTCAGCGCTGGCTTGGCCTCCGAGTAATCGCATTTGTAATCGACGAGAACCTTTTCGACCGCTTGGTGCGTGATTTCTGAGAGGGGTGTATTAGCGACATAGTTATTGAGTTCGATCGCGGCATTCTCTTTGGGCTTGCGCCTCAGGAGGCGTTCGGGAAGGCTCGGCCGTGTAAGTTCAAGGACGCGCAATCCGTTCATTCCGATGCTCCCCTTTCATCCGCGGAAGGCTTATGAGTAATATCCATAGACAGACCGGCCTTTATTGTCAAGGTTAATTAATCGGGATGCCTGACGCCGGAAGTGAGCGGCGCGGGACACAACGACGAGACCACTGAAGCTAACGATAGAAGATCTGCTAATCCCGCGTCCGCGCCAATGGCTTATCAGATTGCGCCGCGCGATGCCTATCGCACAATAACAACGACAGCTCTCAACCTACCCTGCTGCCATTCGGCACTTCTCTCTCAGGGAGAGCCAGAACCGGTACCAGCCCATCACTGTAACCGATGTCGAACAACATCCCTTCAGAGATTTCGCCCATCATCTTCTTCGGCGCGAGATTCACAACGAACAACGCCTGCCTGCCCTCAATCTCTTTTGGATTGACACGCTCCTGCTTCATTCCGGCTAGAATTCCTCGTTTATGGTCCCCGAAATCAACGATGAGTTTTACCAGATTATCTGAGCCCGGGACATCTTCGACCAGCTCGATCAGACCGACACGGACATCAATCTTCCCAAGCACATCAAGAGTGACGGTAGGTTTAATTGGTGCAATATTGATCTGTTCCATAATCGAGATGCCCTCTATGCTAAAGAAGCGATCTGACGCCCGGCATCAGCCACCGCACTCAAGGTTCATGTTTCTCCCCAAGATATTTCCTGACGGAGGGAAACACGAGCACGACTAAAAGGACGGCTGGAGCGAAGACTCCAGGCGCGTCGATCAACCAATGTGTGTCAGGTAATCGCCCCGTCACTATATCGGCAACATGGATCAAGGCGTGCCCCGCAAAAAAGAGCGTCAGACCCAGATGTATCGGACGACACCTTTCAAGATGCGTTGCACACCACCCGAAGCCAAGAGCCGCGATAATGTAGACAACACCGAGGTCACGGATCAAGTGAGGGTTGAATGAGCCTGTGTGCGGTATGGCTGCGGGAAAATCCGTGTACCACGATAAGGGAAAGAAAAGCATCCATGTACCATTGATGAGGCTGAGGATGCAGGCAATAGCATAGATAAGTTTTAACATTACTTTTGCCCGTCAGCGAGTGAAGCATCTAAGGCTGGAAGTGAGCGACTGCCTGCATACTTTGAGAATAAGAGACCTCCTCATCGGCAGTCCGCCCCAAAGACTTGTCAGGTTTTTGTTTGGCAACCTCACACTCTGCTGTTGGCATAACGCCGGAATTGAGCGGCTGCCTACGTACTTCGAGAATAAGAGGCTACCTCATTGGCAGTCCGCTCCAATGACAGGCTGTGGAGGGTGTAAAAGATTTTGTGTAAGTGATCGTTGAGACT
>JANOGZ010001066.1:0-2196 GCA_031406255.1 Pyrinomonadaceae bacterium
TGCGCAGGCAGCGCTTGACGTGCCTTTACAGGCGACCGTGTGAGCGCACAGGCTGCTGACGTGGGTGCCGCGGTTGTGGTGTACGAGCCGGAGCGTCAGACGTTGAAGCGAAAATTGACGACGTCGCCCTCTCTCATCACATATTCTTTGCCTTCGAGCCTGAGCAGTCCCTGTTCGCGCGCCGCCGCATACGACCCGACGCGCACCAGATCATCATAGCTGACGACTTCGGCACGGATGAAGCCGCGCTCGATGTCTGAATGGATCACGCCGGCCGCCTGCGGCGCGCGCGTTTCGCGCGGGATCGTCCACGCGCGCACTTCCTTCTCTCCCGCGGTCAAAAACGACATCAGGCCGAGCAGGCGATAGGCGCTCTTAATCAATTCGTCGACGCCGCTTCCCGACAGGCCGAGCGACCCGAGATAGTCGCGCCGTTCTGCGGGAGCGAGCGCGACGAGTTCGGCTTCGAGTTGCGCGCAGATCACGACGCATTCGGCCTCCTCGCCGACGGCCGTCTCCCGCACCGTGGCGACATGCGCATTGGCTTCCGGCGCGGCCAGCGTCGCTTCGTCGACATTCGCGGCATAAATCGTCGGTTTCATGGTGAGCAGAAAAAGCGCGCGGGCGATGGCGCGCTCGTCGTCGGTGAGCGCGACGGTGCGCGCGGCCCGGCCGTCAGCGAGCGCGACGAGCAATTTGTCGATCACTTCGATTTCGGCGCGCGCCGTTTTATCGCCGCTCTTGGCCGTCTTCTGCGCGCGCTCGCGGCGGCGCTCGACCGACGCGAGGTCGGCCAGCGCAAGCTCGATCTGAATCGTCTCAATGTCGCGCTGCGGGTCAACCGAGCCTTCGACGTGAACCACCGATTCATCTTCAAAACAGCGCACGACCTGCACCACCGCATCCGTCTCGCGGATGTTGGCGAGGAATTGATTGCCGAGCCCTTCGCCCTTGGACGCGCCGCGCACCAGTCCGGCGATGTCCACAAACTCAACGCTCGCCGGAACGATCACGCTCGTCTTGACGATCTTCGCCAGCGGTTCGAGTCTTTCATCCGGCACCGGAACGACACCGATGTTCGGCTCGATCGTGGCGAACGGATAATTGGCGGCCAGGGCCGAACCGCCGGCCGTGAACGCGTTAAAGAGTGTGGATTTGCCGACATTGGGCAGTCCGACGATGCCTGCGCGAAGCATGAAAACACCTCTCTGAGAGAAATCAGCGTTTCGAAGCGAAACAAAAATCTTTACATCGAAAAGAGCCGCCTGTCCAGTCAAAGCCTGCGGCCTGC
This sequence comes from Pyrinomonadaceae bacterium, assembly GCA_031406255.1. GTDB lineage: Bacteria > Acidobacteriota > Blastocatellia > Pyrinomonadales > Pyrinomonadaceae > JANOGZ01. The sequence continues at coordinate 1,292 of JANOGZ010001066.1, forward strand.
GGGACTGTCACGTAGAACCCGGACAATCAACATTACGACTTTGCAAATAAACGCCGTAGTTCGCGTATAATCGCACGGTTCACCTAACCTGTACGGATAAACCTCAGGCTACAGCTTTCGGAAGCGGAGACAAGAGCGATGAAAGACCTGGCCGATGCCGCGCTGAATGTCGCCAGACAGCGCGGCGCATCCTACGCCGACATACGCATCAGTCGGACGCTCAATCAATTCATCAGCACGCGCGAGAAGCGCGTCGGAGGCGTCACCGACGCGGAGTCGTTTGGCTTCGGTGTGCGCGTGCTGGCGGGCGGCGCGTGGGGATTCGCCGCGTCGAGCAAAGTCGACAAGAGCGAGATCGAGCGGGTCGCGGCGCGCGCCGTCGCGATCGCCAGAGCAAACCGGGCGATTCAGCGCACGCCCGTCCGGCTCGTCGCCGTCGAAAAATATCCGAACGCGAAATACGCGACGCCCGTCGGGCGCGATCCCTTCAGCGTGCCGCTCTCGGAAAAGGTGGACTATCTGCTGCGCGTCAACGCCGAGGCGGGGAGCGTCAAAGGGCCGGGGCCGATCTTCGTCAGTTCCGACCTGTATTTCGTTAAGGAGGAGAAATATTTCGCTTCGACCGAAGGCTCTCATATCGAGCAGACATTGATCCGCACCTGGCCGACCTTCACCGTCACTTCGGTTGATTCGAAGACCGGCCGCTTCGAGCAGCGCAACAGCCTCGGGTCGCCGATCGGTAAAGGCTATGAAGTGCTCGCCGAGTATGACCTGATCGGGGAAGCGCCGCGCGCGGCCGAGCAGGCGATCCAAAAACACACGGCGCGGCCCGTCACGCCCGGACTCAAAGACCTCGTTCTTGATCCGACCCACCTGTGGCTGACCGTCCACGAATCGATCGGCCA